>JAQTVU010000267.1 GCA_028706695.1 Mycobacterium sp. | reverse complement strand
ACGTGTTGGGGCGGGCCGGATGCTACGACGAACTGCTGACGCTGGCGCAGAATGCCGGGTTGGGCGAGGACCTCGTCGTCTCGGTTCCCTATGGCGCCGCCGGCAGCGGGACGTTCTTCATCGGCGGTCGGCGCGACTGGGACGAGCACGCCGGTGAGCTGGCCGGGCAGCCAGAAGTCAAAGTCATGAAGCGCATCCGCAATGTCGAGGTGTGCATCGAGGGCGCCGTGACGCGCCACGGCACGGTGATCGGTCCCGCGATGACCAGCCTCGTGGGTTACCCGGAGTTGACTCCCTCCAGGAGCGCCTGGTGCGGCAACGACGTCTGGCGTGATGTCTTGCCGCCCGCACAGACGCACGCCGCGCGAGAAATGGTGCGAAAACTGGGCGACGTCCTGAGCCGCGAGGGATACCGCGGCTACTTCGAGGTCGACCTGCTGCACGACCTGGACTCCGACGAGCTCTACCTCGGCGAGGTGAACCCCCGCCTCAGCGGCGCGAGCCCGATGACGAATCTGACCACCGAGGCCTACGCCGATATGCCGCTGTTTCTCTTCCACCTGCTCGAGTACATGGACGTCGAGTACGAACTCGACATCGAGGAGATCAACGCGCGGTGGGAGCGGGGCTACGGCGAGGACGAGGTCTGGGGTCAAGTGGTGATGACGGAGACCTCCCCGGGTGTCGAGCTGTTCACCGCGACGCCGCGCACCGGTGTATGGCGCATCGACGACGACGGGCGCGTCTCCTTTGCCCGATCCGCCAACGACTGGGCCACGCTGCTCGACGGGTCCGAGGCCTTCTACATGCGTGTCGCAGCGCCTGGCGACTTGCGCTCGGAGGGCGCTCAGCTCGGCGTGCTCGTCACCCGCGGGCACCTGCAGACCGAGGATTACCAGCTCACCGAGCGCTGCCGGCGCTGGGTCGCGGGCATGAAAGCGAAATTCGCCTCGACACCGCTGACGCCGGCCACGCCGATCGTCTCGCGGCTCGTCGCACGCGCGTGAGCGGCGGCCGCAGGGGGCAGCTGCCCGCCGGCATCTCACTGGACAACTGGCTGTCGGAGCCGTACTCGCGGTGGTCGTTCCAGCACGTCGAAGACATGGTGCCGACCGCGCTCATCTCGCGCCGCACCGGGCCGGCCGCGGCCTTGCCCGCCGCCGGCGCCCCAATCGCCGAGATCCCGGTGCACAGCACCCACGGGGAGGCCACCACCGTCGGTGCGGTGATGGCCGGCACCGCCACCGACGCGTGGGCCGTCGCCCACCGCGGTGCGCTGGTGGCCGAGGAGTACCTCCACGGGATGGGCGCCAAGACCCGGCACCTGCTGTTCTCGGTGAGCAAGTCGCTGGTGGCGGCCGTCGTCGGCGCCCTGCACGGGGCCGGTGCGATCGAACTCGACGCGCCGGTCACCGCGTTCGTTCCCGCCTTGGCGCATTGCGGCTACGCCGGCGCGACGGTGCGCCACCTGCTGGACATGAGGTCGGGCATCAAATTCTCGGAGAATTACGGCGATCCCGACGCGGAGATACACCGCCTCGACCAGGCGGTCGGATGGGCGCCCCGGAGCGGCGTCGACGTTCCCGCCACGCTGCACGACTTCCTGCTGACCCTGCGGCGCAAGTCGGCGCACGGCGGTCCCTTCGAGTATCGCTCGTGTGAAACCGACGTACTGGGCTGGATCTGTGAGGTCGCCGGCGGCCAGCAAATGCCCGAACTCATGTCGGACCTGCTGTGGAGCCGCATCGGGGCCCTTTGCGACGCCACCATCGGCGTGGATTCGGTGGGCACCGGATTCTTCGACGGCGGCATCAACGCCTGTCTGACCGACATGATCCGGTTCGGGTCGCTGTTCCTGCGCGACGGTGTCTCGTTGACCGGCCGGCAAGTGCTGCCGGCGGCGTGGATCGCCGACACCCTCGACGGCGGGCCCGACTCGCGTCGGGCGTTCGCCGCCAGCCCCGACGACACCGAACTGCCCGGCGGGATGTACCGCAACCAAATCTGGTTCCCCTACCCAGGCAACAACGTGGTGTTGTGTCTGGGCATGTGCGGTCAGATGGTTTACGTCAACCGCGCCGCCGAGATCGTCGCCGCGAAGGTGTCCACCCAGCCGCATTCCCACGAGCCGCACATGTTGGACACGCTGCGCGCATTCGACGCGGTCGCACGCGAACTGGCTCCAATCACCTAAGAACGGACGGGCCTAGCTAGGGCATCTCCGGCGGCGGCCAGGGCGAGCCAGGCGAGGCGTCCCCGGGTTGGGCGTGTTCGCCGCGGGCCAGCGGCACCCACTGCTCGCTGGGCGCGGGCTGTTTCGATGACGGGAAGTCACGCAGCTTGCCCGACGGCTTGGCGTCCCAGTCGGCGAAGGTCAGTGACGTCTGCAGCCACGTGTGCAGCAGGCAGTAGACCGCCTCCAGCGAGTCCATGTTGGTGCGTTCCCAGCCGTGGCTGCCGTCGACGCCGAAGCCGACCAGCGCCGCCCGGGTCCCCGCGCCTGCCTCGATCGCCGCGGCCGCGTCAGACCGGTAATAGCGGAACACATCGCGGACGAACGGAATGCCGCATTCCTTGGCGAGCCCGCACAGCTTGCGGGTCAGGTGGTAGTCGAACGGGCCGTGCAGGTCGGCCATCGGGATCGTCACGCCGTCCTCGATGGAGTGCTGTCCGGGCGCGCACACCGCGTTGTCCACCGACACCAGTTCCGCCACATCCGCCGGTAAGCCGTGGCTGGCCCCGTGACCGACCTCCTCGGTGATGGTGACCATGATCGTGGTGCGGTGCGGCAGCACCATCTTGCTCTCGGAAAGGTTCTTCACCAGCGCCAAAGCGATCGCGACGCCCGCCTTCCCGTCGAGGTGGCGGGAAACGATGAAGCCGTCGGCGGTGAGCTCGGGGCTGGCGATCAACCCCACGAAATCGCCGACCTGAAGGCCGAGACGGATCAGGTCCTGCCGCGAGGACACCTTGCGATCGACGCGGACCTCGACATGGTCCCAGTCGGTGGGTTGAGCGTCGATCTCGTCGCCGAAGGCGTGCCCACTGGCCTTGAGCGGCAGCACCGTGCCGGTGATGAACCGGTTGGGGTCGTCGCAGAAGATCCGAACGCGGGCACCCGTGGCGAACCGGGCCGCAAAGGTGCCGACCGGAACCACCTTCAGGCGGCCGCTGTCTTTGAGCTCGCGGATCATGCAGCCGACGGTGTCCGCATGGACCACCAGCGCCCGGTCGATGGTCGCCGACTTGCCCGGGAGTTCGGCGATCAGCGCCCCGCGTCGGGTCAGGGAGAACGGCACGCCGAAGTCGTCGAAGATGTCGCCGATGAGCTGCATCACCGCGTCGGTGCGTCCCGCGGGGCTCGGGGTCTGCAGCAGCGCGAGCAGCGTGTCGATCATCCACGCGCGGTCGGCCTCGGCCATGGCCGCGGCTGGGCGCACGATGTCTCCTTTCGGGTTTGTCCGGATCGCGTTCAACCTACCCGCTCAGGAGGCGGATGCCATTTCCGAGATGCGATCGGCCAGGGCCAGGATGCGCTGGGCGTTGCGTGCGTGCAGGCTCTCGATCATGCGGCCGTCCACCGTGATGACGCTGTTGCCCGCGGCCCGGGCCGCCTGGTAGGCCGCGACGATCTTGCGGGCCTCCGCCAACTCCTCTTGCGACGGACCGAACAAGTCGTTGGCCGGGGCGATCTGGGACGGATGGATCAGGGTCTTGCCGTCGAAACCCATCTCGCGGCCCTGCCGTGCCTCGACACGGAAGCCGGCCTCGTCGGCGATGTCGTTGAAGACGCCGTCGAGGATCGCCTTCCCGGCCGCCCTGGCCCCTAAAACCGCCAGCGCCAAGGCGGGCACCAGCGGGGCGCGCCCGGGTACGTGCCGGGCGCGCAGATCATTGGCGAGGTCGTTGGCGCCGACCACCAACACGGCCAGGCGGTCGCTCGCCGACGCGACCTCCGCTGCCCGCAGGAAGGCCCCGGGCGTTTCGATCATCACCCACAGCCGCAAGGACTCCGGCGCGCCGATCGCGTCGAGCGCGGCGACCAGCGTCCGAACCTGTTCGCCGGTCTCGACTTTCGGCGCCAGCACACCGTCGGCGCCCGAACCGGCCACGGCGGCCAGATCTTGGTCGTGCCAGTCGGTGCCCAGGCCGTTGATGCGCACCACGATCTCGCGGGGGCGGTAGCGGCCGGACGAGACCGCGTCGCACACCCGCGCCCTGGAATCGGCTTTGGCGTCGGGGCCAACGGCATCCTCGAGATCGAAGATCAACACGTCGGCCGGCAGCGTTGCACCCTTCTCCACGGCTCGGGCGTTGTTGCCGGGCAGGTACAGGGCGGATCGGCGCGGGCGCGGTTGCGGTGCCATGGACTGGTCTTTCTGTCGTCGCGTTCAGCGGGAGAAGTCGCCGTCTTCTCCGTCAACGCCCGGCCATCGCGATGCCGTCCCCGGGGTGGGGGTTCAGGCGTCGCGGGACTGCTCGGCCGCGACCAGCGATTCGTTCCGTTGTCTGTGCAGCACGAGGAATTGGCCGGGCGCGCTGGCGGCGGAAAGTATTTCATAATCGAATTCAAGCTCCCCGCAGTCGCGACTCCTCAGCCGCTTGATCTTGCAGCCGGACACGTCGACATCGTGGCTTTTCCACATGCGGAGGAAGTCGCTGCTCTGGCTGGAGAGCTCGCGCACCAATTCGGCAATATCCGGCTGCTCGATACCCACACCGACGGCACGATGCAGAACCGCGATGGCCATTTTGGCGTACGACTCCCAGTTCACCCAGACGTTTTTCGCCTCCGGATCCAGGAAAAGGAGGTGCAGAATGTTCCCGGTCACCACGAACTGGTCGAAAAGCAACGATGCCTGCACATTT
>JAQTVU010000266.1 GCA_028706695.1 Mycobacterium sp. | reverse complement strand
GTATCAGCAGGTGAGCGCCCAGGCCAAGGCGATCCATCAGGCGTTGGTGAGCATGCTGGCCAGCAACGCCGGTTCTTACGCAGACACCGAGGCGGCCAACCAGGCCGCGACCCGCGCCACGTCGGTCTCCGGACTCACTGCCGCGGCGGCGGCCGCGCCGGCCGGCCCGCCGTCGCCGTCCTCGATTCTCAGCACGCTGTCGGGCTCGGGTGTCGTGTCGACCTCCGCGGGCTCCACGCTGGGCACGCCCATCGACTTGGGCCAGAACTTCGGTGCCGCCGCCTCCGACTTCTTCAACCTGGGCCAAGGCCAATTCCTGCCCGGCTCCGGCGGCTCGTCGAGCGCCGCCGGCTTCGTCGGCGATGTCGGTGCGGTGGCCCCGGCGAGCGCGGCGACGCCCGCGGGCCCGGCTACGGCGCCGGTACTGGCGAGCACCGGGCACGCGGCCTCGGTCGGCGCCTTGTCGGTGCCGCCCAGCTGGGCGGCGGGGGAAGCTCCGGCGCTGACCTCGACCGCCGCGCCGCCGGCCGGCGTGGGTTGGACCGGCCCGGGCGCGCACACCGCCTCGGTGACCACCATGCCCGCCGGCCCGCCTTCGGTGGCCTCGACCGGGCGCGGGGGTCATAGCCTCGGCGCACCGCGCTACGGCAGCAAGCCCACCGTGCTGCCCACGCCGACCGGTGTCTAGCACCGACCGAACCCGCACAGAACAGGATCAAAAAAATGGCCTTAGACTTCGGGGCGCTTCCGCCCGAGATCAATTCCACGCGCATGTACACCGGCCCGGGTTCCGGGCCGCTGATGGCGGCCGCGGCGGCCTTCAGCAACCTGGCCGACGAACTGGGCGCGACGGCCTCGGCCAGCCGGTCGGCCATCTCGACGTTGACCGGAGAGGAGTGGATCGGTCCGTCCTCGACCGCGATGGCCGCCGCCGCCGAACCCTACCTGACGTGGCTGCACGCCACGGCCGGCCAGCTCCAGCAGGCGGCCACCCAGGCCGCGGCGTCGGCGGCCGCCTACGAGGCGGCCTTCGCCATGACGGTGCCCCCGGCGCTGGTCGCGGCCAACAGGGCCCAGCTCGCAGCCCTGGTCGCGACGAACCTCCTCGGGCAGAACACCCCGGCCATCGCGGCCACCGAAGGCCAGTACGGCGAGATGTGGGCCCAGGACGCCGCCGCCATGTACGGCTACGCCGGGTCGTCGGCCAGCGCGGGCAGGCTGAGCCCCTTGACCTCGCCGGCGCCGGCCACCAACCCCGGCGGGCTCGGCGCCCAAGCCGCCGCCGTCTCGCACGCCGCTGCGAGCACACCCACTTCCGCGCTGCATGGGGTGGTGTCCGGCGTGCCGAACGCGGTGCAATCGCTGGCCGCCCCGACGTCCGCGGCGGCCGACCCGCCGAGCCTGGCCACGTTGGAACAGCTCGTCACCGGCGGCGTTTTGAACGATGTGCTCGACAACAACCTGGTGGAAAGCACCGGCGAGGGGATTTTCGACGCCGTGGCCTGGAACGTTTTCAATGGCATCGTCTCCGGTGTGCTCTATGGACACACCCTTGGCACGACGGGTTTGGCCGCCGGCCTCGCCGGCGGTCTGGGGACCGGATCGGCCGGCGCGCTGGTCGGCGCGGCGGGCCCGGCGGGATCTGCGGGTGTGGCCGCCACACCGGTGCTGGCCGGAATCGGCACGGCGACTTCGGTCGGCGGCCTGTCGGTGCCCGCCACCTGGTCGGCGGCCATGCCGGAGACCGGTGCCGCGACGCTGACCGGCGCCGAGTGGGCCGTGCCGGCCGAAGAGCACTCGCAGACCCACCTGGCGACCGGCATGCCGGCGATCGCCTCGGCCGGGCGGGGCGGCTACGGCGCGGGACCGCGCTACGGCATCAAGCCCAGGGTGATGCCCGCTCAGGTGCTCGTCTGATGCGGGATATGCGGGAAAAAGACTCGGGTGGGTGCGGCTAAAAACTCCTGCCGACCGCGGTTTCCGTGCGCCTCGGCGGCGAATCGGCACCCATGGAACCGAGGGCAATCGTGTCGGCACGACGTGGGCTACGGCACGCAATTCACTTTCTTTTCGCCTCGAATTCACTGGGTTGCCTCGAATGCAGTGGGCCAGTCGCCGGCAGCTGCCGGATCCGACTACATCCAGGCGGCCGGCGCCGCATCGGTGATCGGGCCACGGTCGCCCGCGAACGTCAGACGAACGCAGCAAAGGCGGTGTGAATATGAGCGATGGGCAAATCCAAGACGTCGTTCGGGATCGGCCGTGCATCGAGTCGGGTGTGGAGCCCGGATTTCCGATCGTGGTCACGATCGACGTGGGAGATGGCCCCGTCAGCGGCATCGCGGCCAGCCCGGACGGCGCCCGGCTGGTGGTCTCCAGCTACGGCCATCACAGCGTCTCGACGATCGACACCGACAGCTGCCGGTCCTCGGGGAGCGAGAGCCGGCGCAGCGGGCGATGCCCGAGCGGCAGGACGAGCCGGCGCTGGTCTTAGCGCGACGCGAACCTGCAAGACCCGACTGCCGCGGCCGACGGATTTTCCCGCAGCCGCGCGCGGCGATAGCATTCGCCCCACCGAAGCGAGGCGGGCCGGAGAGCCGTAAGGCGGTACATCGATGGACAGCACGATGCAGAATTTCCCGTTGACGATCGCCGCGATCATGCGGCACGGCTGCGGTATTCACGGCGTGCGCACGGTCACCACCGCCACCGGTGCGGGCTACCGGCAGACCAGCTACCGGGACGTGGGACGAGAGGCGGCTCGGCTGGCAAACGCGTTGCGCCGCCTCGGGGTCACCGGCGATCAGCGGGTGGCGACATTCATGTGGAACAACGCCGAACACCTGGCGACCTATCTGGCGGTGCCGTCGATGGGCGCCGTGCTGCACACCCTCAACATCCGCCTCTTCCCCGAGCAGATTGCCTACATCGCCAACGAGGCAGAAGACAGCGTCGTGCTGCTCGACGCGTCACTGGCCGAACTGCTCGCCCCGGTGCTGCCCGAGCTCAAGACCGTGCACACCGTGATCGTCGTGGGGGACGGCGACGCCGCGCAGCTGCAGGGCACCGGCAAGCGCGTGCTGCGCTACGCCGACGCGATCGGCGACGAGGACGCGGAATTCGACTGGCCGCGGATCGACGAGAACTCCGCGGCGGCAATCTGCTACACCAGCGGCACCACCGGCAACCCGAAAGGCGTGGTGTACAGCCACCGTTCGAGCTTCCTGCACACCATGGCGGCGTGCACCGCCAACGGCATCGGTGTCGGAGCCGGGGACAGCGTGTTTCCGGTCGTGCCGATGTTTCACGCCAACGCCTGGGGGCTGCCGTACGCGGCGCTGATGGCGGGCGCCGACCTGGTGCTGCCCGATCGCCACCTCGACGCCCGGTCGCTGATCGACATGGTCGAGAAGCTGCGGCCCACGGTGGCGGGCGCGGTGCCGACCATCTGGAACGACGTGCTGCACCGCCTCGAGGAGGACCCCGACCACGACATGTCATCGCTGCGGCTGGTTGTCTGCGGCGGGACGGCGGTCCCGGTTTCGCTGATGCGCACGTTCGAGGAGAAGCACGGCGTACAGATCCGGCAGCTGTGGGGCATGACCGAAACCTCGCCGCTGGCCACCATGGCCTGGCCGCCACCGGGAACTCCGAAGGATCAGCACTGGGCATACCGCGCGACCCAGGGCCAGCCGGTCTGCGGGGTGGAGATACGCATCGTCGACGACGCCGGCCGGGTGCTGCCCAACGACGGAATCGCGGTGGGGGAGGTGGAGGTTCGGGGGCCCTGGATCGCCGGGTCCTACTACCTGGGCCGGGACGCGTCCAAGTTCGCCTCCGGCTGGCTGCGCACGGGCGACGTGGGGCGTCTCGATGGGCGCGGCTTCGTCACCCTGACCGACCGTGCCAAGGACGTCATCAAATCCGGCGGGGAGTGGATCTCCTCGGTGGATTTGGAGAACGCGTTGATCGGGCACCCGCAGGTGCTCGAGGCCGCGGTCGTCGGCGTACCCGACGAGCGGTGGCAGGAACGGCCGCTCGCGGTCGTGGTGACCGGGCCGGGTACCTCGGTGAGTGCCGAGGAGCTGCGAAAGTTCCTCGCCGGCAAGGTTGTTCGGTGGTGGTTGCCGGAGCGCTGGACGTTTGTGCAGGAGATTCCCCGCACCAGTGTGGGCAAGTACGACAAGAAGGCCATCCGGTCGCGGTATGCCGACCACGGCTACTGGGTGGTCGAATTCCGCGACTGACGCCGCGCCGGGCTCCCGCGGCGGGTGTCGACCCGCCGAACGCGGGTACGTTTCAACCCATGTGTCGACTGTTTGGCCTGCACGCTGGAACCCAAGTTTGCACTGCGACCTTTTGGCTGCTGGCCGCCCCGGACAGCCTTGCGAAGCAGAGCAGAACCAATCCGGACGGCACCGGCCTGGGCGTCTTCGACGCTCGCGGCGAACCGGAGCTGCGCAAACGGCCCATGGCGGCCTGGGAGGACGCCGACTTCGCCACCGAAGCGCACGAGATGACCGGCACGACCTTTCTCGCCCACGTCCGCTATGCGACCACGGGATCGCTGGATGTGCGCAACACGCACCCGTTTCTGCAGGACGACCGGATGTTCGCGCACAACGGCGTGGTGGAGGGCCTCGAGGTCCTCGACCGGCGGCTGGGCGAGGTCGGCACCGGCGACCTGGTGCAAGGCGAAAGCGACTCCGAGCGGGTGTTCGCGCAGATCACCGGCTCGATCCGGGACCGCGACGGCGACGTGACCGCGGGTCTGGTCGACGCCGTGCGCTGGCTCGCGGCGAATCTGCCGGTCTATGCCGTCAACGTGCTGCTGAGCACGGCCACCGACATGTGGGCGCTGCGCTACCCGCAGA
>JAQTVU010000265.1 GCA_028706695.1 Mycobacterium sp. | reverse complement strand
CGCATTCGATGCGCAGCGGCGCGTCGGCCAACCCCAGCGCGTCCTGAATGCTCTGCAATGCAGCGGATCTGGCGTTGAAGTCACCGGCCCGTTTCAACTTGTGTTGCTGCAGCGCTTCTTTGGCATTGCGCTGCACGGTTTCGGCCAGCGCCCGCTTGTCGCCGCGGCGCGGCACCCGCAGCCTGACCCGGGACCCGCGCAGCCCGGACAGCCAGCTGGACAACTCCTCGGCGTTGGACGGCAGGCACGGCACCAGCACCTCGCGGGGCACCGGGTTGATGGATTCGTCGTCGGTGGCGCCGCCCAGCTCGGCCTGCTCGCCGTAGAACTGCGTCAAGAACTGCTCAACCAGCTGCTCCTCGCCGGATTGGCCGGGGGCCCCCGACTTGTCCACGATCCAGCCGCGCTGCCCGCGAACCCGGCCGCCGCGGACGTGGAACACCTGCACCGCGGCTTCGAGCTCGTCGTCGGCGAAGGCGACGACGTCGGCGTCGGTCCCGTCGCCGAGCACCACGGCCTGCTTTTCCATGGCGCGCTGGACCGCCGACAGGTCGTCACGCAACCGCGCGGCCCGCTCGAAGTCGAGTTCGGCGGCAGCGGCGTTCATCTGCTGCTCCAACTCGCGGGCAAAACGGTCGGTCTTACCGGACAGGAAGTCGCAGAAGTCGTCCACGATCTTGCGATGCTGCTCGGCGCTGACCCTACCGACACACGGCGCCGAGCATTTGTCGATGTAGCCCAGCAGGCACGGCCGGTCAATCTGCTGGTGCCGCTTGAACACCCCGGCCGAACAGGTGCGCGCCGGGAAGACCCGGGTGAGCAGGTCCAGCGTTTCGCGGATGGCCCAGGCGTGCGAGTAGGGCCCGAAATAGCGCACCCCCTTGTGCCGCGGGCCGCGATAGACCGTCAGCCGCGGGAACTCCTCGTTGAGGGTCACGGCCAGCACCGGATAGGACTTGTCGTCGCGGTAGCGCACGTTGAAGCGCGGATCGAATTCCTTGATCCAGTTGTATTCCAGCTGCAGCGCCTCGACTTCGGTGTTGACCACCGTCCACTCGACCTTGGCCGCGGTGGTCACCATCTGCCGGGTGCGCGGGTGCAGGCCGGCGACGTCGGCGAAGTACGACGTCAGCCGGCCGCGCAGGCTCTTGGCCTTGCCCACATAGATGACACGGCCGTGCGTGTCCCGGAATCGGTAAACGCCGGGCTCGACCGGGATGGACCCCGGTGCGGGACGGTACGTGGCGGGATCTGGCACGCATCCAGGCTAGTGGCCGCGCAAGCGGCGGCGGCCCGTCGGGACCGGCCGGATCGACCGCCCGAGGAGGTCGGAAAGGCCGGCCCCGAAGTCGGTGCCGGCCATGTCACGCAGCTGCTCGGCCATGGCGTGGTCGTGCCGGGCGAACCGGCGGCGCCGGGCCGCATGTGCACCTGTACGGCCCGCCGATTGGCGCGAGAGACTCGTTTTGCAAGCGGGCCTCCGCGCCCGTCGCTCTGCGACGTGGCCGTCCCTTCACCGGAGTGGGGAGTTGCCATCGGAGGAGGTCGCGCCGGCCACTACTATCCGACCTAACTATCCGACCTACTATGCGACACGTCGTCCCGAAGCCCGCGAAGAGGTTGCCGTCGAATCCTCACTAGCCTGGTTGCTCTCCCCCCTCCCCGTGGAGACCTTTCTCGACGGCATCTGGGGAGCGGCGCACCACCACGTCAGCCGCCACCGCGCGGGCTACTTCGACCGGCTGCTGCCCGGCCCGTCGGCGGCTGAGCAACTCCTGGAGCATCTCCGGCCGGAGCCCACGACGCTGCGCCTGGTGCGGGGTGAAGAGAAGAAGGATCCCGCCGCCCACCGGCTCGCCGACGGCAGCCTCGACGTCGACCTGGTGCGCAACGATTTAGCCGACGGCTACACGATCGTCATGGACAACCTCGAGCGCTACGTCCGCTCGATCGGTTCGCTGGCCCACGCCATCGAGGTGGAGCTGAACTTCCCGACCCAGGTCAACGGCTACGTCACGCCACCGCAATCGCAGGGCTTCGTCCCCCACTACGACCACCACGACATTCTGGTGCTGCAGATCCACGGATCCAAGGTCTGGCATCTCTACGGCGACGCCCCGGTGCCGCCGCACGAGATGCAGCGCCGGAAGGCGGTGGTCGCGGCCGAACTCCCGTCGCCCACCGACCTGCGCCTGGCCGCCGGCGACCTCCTGTATCTGCCACGCGGCCAGCTGCACGCGGCCGAAACCACCACCGAGCCATCGGTTCACCTGACCGTCGGGATCCACGCGCCCACCGTCCTGACGTTGATCACGCATGCGCTGCACGTGCTCAGCTTCCAGGACGACCGCCTGCACGCCCGGCTGCCGCCGCGATATCTTGACGACGCCGACGTGCGGGCGAAACTGAGCGCCCCGGTGCGAGACGTCATGGCCGACCCGGGCGTCATCGCCGGTGGTCTCGGCGCCATGGCGGACGTCCTGGTCCGGAATGGCCGATGCCCGCCGGTGGGGCAGACCTCGAACACCGCGGGAATCGCCGAAGAGACTCTCGTGGTTAAGCACCAACCGCTGTATTCGCGGGTGCTGGACGTTGCCGGCGGTGTCGCCCTGCAGTTTGCTCAATTGCTGATCGGCGTCGGTTCCGATCACAAAGACGCGTTGCTGCTCCTGTCACAAAGCACCGCGCCGCTGCGGGTACGGGAGCTGCCGGGGCTAACCCCGGCGCAGCAGACGGAGTTGGTCCGCACGCTCATCTCGACCGGATTCCTGGTCCGGCTGCCCGGCGACTGATCGCGGCACCAGCGCCCGCACCGCGGCGACACCGGCCCCGTAATCCGCAGATACGGAACCTACCGCGGTTTACGGTCGATATTGCGGACTTTCAACCGGCAGGGAACAATCAAGGCGGTGTCCGTCAGCACGATGATCACGACCGCGGTGGCGCCGGGGGCTGCCTTCTTCCAGTGCGGCCGGCCGGCATGACGGCGCCGATCTGGATGGCCGCGCCGCCCGAGGTGCACTCGGCGATGCTGAGCACCGGCCCGGGCCCCGGGTCGCTGCTTGCGGCGGCGGCGGAATGGACGGCGCTGAGCAGCGCATACGCTTCGGCCGCCGAGGAACTCAGCGCGGTGCTGGCGGCCGTGCAGGCCGGGGTGTGGCAGGGGCCAACCGTGGAGTCATACGTGGCCGCGCACGTTCCGTACCTGGCGTGGCTGACCCAGGCCGGCGCCAGCGGCGCCGCGACGGCGGCCCAGCACGAGACCGTGGCCGTGGCCTACACCGCCGCGCTCGCGGCCATGCCGACGCTGGCTCAGTTGGCGGCCAATCACGCCACACATGCAGCGTTGATGGCGACCAACTTCTTTGGCATCAACACGATCCCGATCGCGCTGAACGAGGCCGACTACGCGCGGATGTGGGTGCAGGCGGCCACCACGATGACCACTTACCACGCGGTGTCCAACGCCGCGGTGGCGGCGACTCCGCAAACCGCCCCGGCGCCACAGATCCAGAAGGCCGCCGCCAACAGCTCTACGTCGACCCAGGACAACGGCAACCCCACTCAGTTGGCCTGGTGGACCACCCGCGCCCAACAGGTTGCCAACGCCATCGGCCAGGATTTGTCGGGCTTCCCCTCGAATCCGTCCGCGGCGATCACCCGCTTGGAGACCGACCCCCTACTCGTGTCCGAGCTCCCGCACTGGGAGGGTGAAGCGATCAACACGTTCGCACCGCAGTTGCAGCAACTGACGCAGGTCGTGGCGGGGCTGGGCATCGCGTCCCTGGAAACCCCGCCGTTCGCCGGCCCGGCGGGACTGGCCGGACTGAGCGGCGTGGCGCAACCGGCTCCCGCCGCGCTGGCCGCCGTCGCCCCCGCACCGGTCGGCGGCCCCGCTGTGGCCGCCCCGGTTGCCGGCGTGGCGCCGACCGTCTCCGTCTCCACCCCGGCGATGGGCCCGCCACCCGCGACGGCGCCGGCCACGGCCCCGGCGCCCGCCACCCCCCCGGCGCCGCCGCCCCCCGCGCCCACCGTGCACGCCTTCAGCTTCCCCTACGTGGTGGGCCCGCCCGGGGCGGGTTTCGATTCGCGGATCAGCGTCCGGGCGGCCGCGGTCACCGAGGCGGCCCAGCCCGGCCGCGCGGCGGCGGCCGCCGCGGAGACGCGGGAACAGGCGGGGCAGCGCAGGCGGCGGGGAACACAACTGATCGACCGCGGATATCGCCACGAATACCCGGCATCGGATCTGGACGCCGCGCCACTGGCCTCGGATTCGGGCGCGGGCGCCCTGGGGTTTGCCGGCGCCGCCCCAGTGTTTGCCGGCACCGCCCCGAAGCCCGGCGCCGTCCAAGTGGCCGGACCGACGACGCTGACCGGCGATTCGCTGAGTGGAAGCCCGCAGATGCCGATGCTGCCGAGCAGTTGGGCCCGCCGGGTCCAAGACCCTCCGGATGCCTCCCCGGACGCCCCTCCGGACTGACGCCCCGCCAGACGCAGGCCCGTCCGGCGGGCGTTACCGCTGCCGCCCGTCCGGACGGTATCGGGCCAGCAGCGACCGCACGGTGTCCATGGCTTGCACGGCACGCTCCTTGTCCACGGCCTGGATCGCCAGCACCGGGATGTACTCGTCGTCGGGTAAGTCGATGCGCGCCCAGCGGCTGCCCGGCGGGAAGGACACGTCGACCACCTCCGGCCATTGGATAAGCTTGTCGCCCAAGAAGTTCCGCACCGAAAGACCGGCAGGTCCCACCCGCAGCCGGGGCCGCGCGAACAACAGCACGGCGCCGGCGACGACCAGGCCCAGCACCACCATGGCCACCTGGTCGGACGTCTGGAAGATCACCCCGGTGGAGCTGATCTTCAGCAGCAACGCCAC
>JAQTVU010000264.1 GCA_028706695.1 Mycobacterium sp. | reverse complement strand
CGATGCCGGCGGCTCGGGTGTCGATGTGGTACTCATCTCCCTGACCATCGAGGGGTGCGTCGAAGCGACGGTGCGGGCCACCGCGCAGCACGGCCGTTTCGCCGAGATCGCCAAGCGGGACATCTGGACGCGCGAACAGATGGCGGCGGCCCGCCCCGACATCGCCTACGAGATCGTCGCGCTGGACGTGACCGCCTTCGAAGAGCCCGAGCGCATTCGTGGCCTGCTGGGCGAGGTGTCGGACGGGCTGGCCAGGGGCGAGTGGCAGCCGCTACCCGCCGAGATCTATCCGCTGACGGAGGCCAAGACGGCGTTTCGCCGGATGCAGCAAGCGCGGCACATCGGCAAGATCGTGCTGAAAATGCCGAACCCTTTGCAGCCCCGGGCCGATCGTAGTTATCTGATCACCGGCGGCCTCGGCGCGATCGGACTGCACACGGCGGCCTACCTGGCCCAACTCGGTGCCGGTGAGATCGTGTTGACCAGCCGGCGCGCGCCCGACGCCGACACCCGGCGGGCGATCGACGACATCGTCGAGCGCCACCGGTGCCGCATCCACACCTTCGCGGCCGACGTCGGCGACGAGGCGCAGGTCGAAAAGCTGCTGGGGCGCATCCGCGCGGAATTGCCGCCGCTTGCCGGAGTGGCGCATCTGGCCGGCGTGCTCGACGACGCGCTGCTTTCCCAGCAGAGCCCGGAGCGTTTCCGGGCGACATTGGCGCCCAAGGCGTTCGGCGCCTGCCACCTGGACCGCTTGACGCAGGACGACGATCTCGACTTCTTCATCGTGTCCTCTTCGGTGTCCAGCTTGCTCGGTTCGCCCGGCCAGGCCAACTACTCGGCGGCCAATGCGCTGCTCGACGGGCTGGTCGCAAAACGGCAAGCACAAGGGTTGCCGGCGACCGGGGTCAACTTCGGTCCCTGGGCCCGGGGCGGCATGGCCTCCTCGGAGGCCGCGCGCGCCAATATCAGCGCGCAAGGCCTGATTGCGCTGGAGCCCTCGGCCGCCCTGAGCGCGCTCGCCGAGGTCGTCGCCAACGGGACCGCCCAGGCAACCGTGATCAAGGCCAACTGGCAGCGTGCCGCGAAGGTGCTGGGCAGTTCTCGCCCACCGATTCTCGACCTGGTGTTGCCCAGCGCCGTCGCCGAGGCAACCGGCGACAGGGAGATGCTCCGGCAACTGCAGGAGATCCCGGTGGCGCAGCGCGCCGATTTCATCACCGAGTTCCTGCAGCGCGAAGTGCAGGGTTTCCTGCGGCTCGCGCAGCCGCCCTCCGCAACCAGCCGGTTTTTGGACCTGGGTACGGATTCACTGATGGCGGTCGAGCTCCGCAACCGGTTGCACAGCCAGTTCGGTGGCGCGTTCACGATCAACGCCACCGCGGTATTCGACTATCCGACGATCGGGGGGCTCGGCCAATATCTCGCAAGTCAGCTGCCGGAGCCGGAATCCCCCACGGCGGCGGGGTCGGTGGCAGCGCCGCAGCCGGGCCCGGAATCGGTCGCGACGCCCGCGGCGGATTGATGCCGGCCGGCGGCAACGACGGCGTTTGCGGATCGCCTGGCCCGCTTGGCTGTTCCGCTACAGCCGGGCCAGGTCGTACTCGCCGACGTGGTCGACCAGCACCCGCAGGTGGTCCTGTGAGGAGCCGAGGGTGTGCTCGATTGCGACGAGTCGGGCCGCATGGTGGCCCACCGGGTATTCCGCGGTCATGCCGATGCCGCCGTGCAACTGGATCGCCTCCTGGGCGATGTGCCGCGCCGACCGGCCGATCTGCAGCTTGGCCCGCGATGCGATCAGCGGGTCGAGATTGCCCTCGGAGATCGACATCGCGGCGTAGAGGCTCATACTGCGAGCCAGTTCCAGCGACACGTACATGTCGGCCGCGCGCTGGGTGAGCGCCTGAAACTTGTTGAGCGTCACGCCAAACTGCTTGCGGGTCTTGAGGTAGTCGGTGGTCAGGCGAAGCGCCTCCTCCATCGCGCCGAGCGCTTCGGCGCACAACGCCGACTGGATCCGGACGATGGTGTCGCGCACCGCCTTCGACGCGTCAACGACGTCACCGAGGGGCTCCGCGGGCGTCTTGCCGAAGTCGATCTGCGCGCCGCGTTGTCCGTCGAGCGTCGGGAACGGGCGCCGGTGTGCGGCCGCACCGTCGACCAAGAACAGTCCGGTGCCGCCGTCCGGCAATGCGGCGCTGACCACCAGCGTGTCCGCGCAGTCGCCCGCCAAAACCGGGTTCTTCGTTCCGGTCAAGGTCCACGACCCACGTTTCGGGACGGCCCGGGTGGCGACGGTCGTGGCCGGTGTGCGGTGGCCGGGTTCCAGGTGGGCGAATGCGAGCAGCTGCTGTCCCGCTGCGACGTCGTCGAGGAGCTGCTTTTGCTGGTCGCTGCCTCGCGCCACGATCAGCGCACCGGGCCCCAGGGCGGCGTGCAGGACGGGTTCGGGCGCCAGGCGTCGCCCGATCTCGGTCAGCACCACCGCGATCTCAATCTGTCCCGCTTCCTCCGGGTTGAACCCGAGGCCAAGGATGCCGGTGTCGGCGAGCTGACTCCAGACCTCACGACTCCAGCCGAGGTCGGTGGCGATGATCTTGTTGCGGCCCTCCGGGTTGTTGTAGGCGCGCGACAGCAGGTCTCCGGTGGTGTCGCGCAGCAGCGCCTGCTCGTCGCTCAGCTGAAAGTCCATGCCCGCCTCACAATCCCAGAATGGTCGACGCGATGATGTTGCGCTGGATTTCGTTGCTGCCACCGTAGATCGACACCTTGCGGTAGTTCAGGTAGCGCGGTGCGCTCGCCTGCGCCCAGGGCGGCGACGCGATGTCGTCTCCGTCCACGGGCAGCGCGTCGGGTCCGGCGACCTCCACGAGCAGCTCGGCGGCGAGCTGCTGCAACTGGCTGCCGCGCATTTTGAGCACCGACGATGCGGGGTTGGCTTTACCCCCCGCGGAGTCCGTGGTGACCCTGGACTGCGTGAGTTCCAATGCCAGCACCTCGTTTTCGGCCTCGACCAGCCGGGCGGCGAACAGCGGGTCGTCGAGCAACCCGGTTTGTCTGGCGTGCTTCTTCGCCTCGGCGAGGCGGACCTTGGTCCGGCCCACCCCGGCGATCCCGGTGCGCTCGTTGCCCAGCAGGAACTTGGCGTACGTCCAGCCCTTGTTCTCTTCCCCGACAAGCTGATCGGCGGGCACCCGGACGTCTTCGAAGAACACCTCGTTGACTTCCTGGCCGCCGTCGATCAGTTTGATGGGTCGCAGCGCGATGCCGGGCGTGTCCATGTCGATGAGCAGGAACGAGATGCCGGCCTGACGCTTGGGTGCCCGCGGGTCGGTGCGTACCAGGCAGAAGATCCAGTCCGCATACTGGCCCAGCGTCGTCCAGGTCTTCCGGCCGTTGACCACGTAGCTGTCGCCGTCGCGGACCGCGCTGGTGCGCAGCGAGGCGAGGTCCGAGCCGGCCTCGGGCTCGGAGAAACCTTGGCACCACCAGATGTCGATGTTGGCCGTCGGCGGCAGGAAGCGCCGCTTGGTCTCCTCGGACCCGAATTCGGCGATCACCGGACCGACCATCTTGACGTTGAAGTTCAGCGGCTCCGGCACGCACGCCAGTTGCATCTCCTCGGCCCAAAGCTGGTATTGGGTGGGTGTCCAGTCCTTACCGCCCCAGGCGACCGGCCAATTGGGCGCGGCGAGTTCGTGCTCGTTCAGGATCTTGTGGCTGGTGACGATCTGATCGCGCGACAGTGAGCAGCCCCGGCGGACAAGGTCACGCAGCTCTTCGGGAATCTCGGTGCTGTAGAAGGTGCGGAGCTGGTCGCGGAAGGCGGCTTCCTCCGGGGTGAGCGCCAACTGCACGGCAGCCTCCTGTCGTCTGGGGGGAACGTGCCACCCGTTTCGGACGACGGCATCCGGGCTGGCCGTTCACGCTTTCATGCCTATGGTCCTATGCTGGCCCTTCCTACATGGGCCCTTCCTAATAGTGGCCCTACAGTGGCCCATCGCGCGTGGTGTGTTGTCCACAGCCTCGGGTTGCTCCCCAAGCGGGCGGCGTGGCCCCGTCGGGCGGGGCCGTCGCGGCGGCCGCCGCGGCTACGGTCGGCCCATGCGAACAAACCTGCCCGCCGAGCGGCTGCACCGACGGCTCGGCGCCGAACCGAACGCCGAACCGAACGCCGATCCGAACGCCGACCCGCGGCCCGATTCCGACGAGGTGGCCGACGAGGACCCGAACTCGCTGCTGCCGCGGTGGTTTCCGGAGGCGTCCCCGGGCCGCAGCTGGCTGACCCGGGTGCGCGCCGATCCCGGTCGCGCCGGGGCCGTCGCGTTGGCGGTGGTGGCCGCCCTGGCGGTGCTGGTCACGATATTCACCGTGCTGCGTGACCGGCCCGCGCCGGTGATGTCGGCCAAACTCCCGCCGGTGGAGAAGGCGTCCACCGCGAGCCCACGGCCCTCGGCGGCTCCCGGCGCCGGGCAGCCGACCGGCCCGGACCGGCCGGTGGTGGTCAGCGTGGTCGGCTTGGTGCACGCACCGGGACTGATCACTTTGGCGCCGGGCGCGCGCATCGCCGACGCCCTGCAGGCCGCCGGCGGCGCGGTGGACGGCGCGGACACCATCGGCCTGAACATGGCCCGCCCGGTCGGGGACGGCGAGCAGATCGTGGTCGGGCTGGCCCCCGTGGCGGGTCGGCGCACGGCGCTGGGCAGCTCGGTGGCCGCCGGGACCGTCCCGGCATCGAAGACGCCGGGGGCGGGGCCGGGGTCGGGGTCGGCGAAACCGAAGCCGAGGGTGGTCGACCTCAACGCCGCCACCGTGGAGGAGCTGGACGCCCTGCCCGGCGTCGGGCCGGTAACGGCCGCGGCGATCGTGGCGTGGCGGCAGGCCAACGG
>JAQTVU010000263.1 GCA_028706695.1 Mycobacterium sp. | reverse complement strand
TTCATAGAGCAGTCGCAGCCGTCCCTCCTTTGCCGGATCCTTGGAGTCGCGCGGGTACAGGAACACGCCGCCGCGGGTGAGGATGCGGTGACACTCGGCCACGAGCGACGCCACCCAGCGCATGTTGAAGTCCTTTTCGCGCGGGCCGGACGCGCCTGCCAGACACTCTTCGATGTAACGGCGGACCGCGGGCTCCCAGAAGCGCCGATTGGAGCTGTTCACCGCGTACTCCGCGGTGGCGTCGGGCAGCCTGATGTTCTGACGAGTCAGGAAGAATTCGCCGAGTTCCGCGTCCAAGGTGAAGGCGTGAACGCCCGTACCAACCGTCAGCACCAAGACGGTCGATGGGCCGTAGATCGCATACCCGGCGGCCACCTGCTGGGTACCCGGCTGCAGGAAGTCCTCAACGGTGGCATCCCGGCCGGGCACCGGCGCACGCAGAATCGAAAAGATACTGCCCACAGCGACATTGACGTCGATGTTGGAGGACCCATCGAGCGGGTCGAACGCGAGCAGGTACTTGCCGCGCGGGTACTCCGGCGGAATGCGATACGGCTCGTCGAGTTCCTCGGACGCCATCCCGGCGAGGTGCCCGCCCCACTGGTTAGTGCGCAGGAAGATGTCGTTGGCGACGACGTCGAGCTTCTGCTGCGACTCCCCCTGCACATTGACGGCGCCCGCGCCACCGAGCACTCCGGTGAGCGCCCCGGACGCGATGCGCTTGGAGATCGCCTTGCACCCCAGCGCCACGTCGAGAATCAGCGAGTTGAGCTCTCCGCTCGAACCAGGATGACGGCGACGCTCCTCGATGAGGAACTGGGTCAGCGTCGAGTGCTCGGTCAGCATCTCACCACTCCTCAAGGGTAGGGGTCGTCCACATGAGTCAAGCACACCAGCGACGCCGATGAGTAACTTCCACCCCAAGGGTGACCGCAGGGGTGGTTGCTGAGACCGGCAGACCAATGGTCAGCGATTTGGCCGCCGACGACATGCCGGTCGTCTTTCCGGCCCACCACGCATCGCGCCCGCCGCACGGCCGTGGGCTAATGCCTCCGCGAGGCGCGCCTACAGCCTCCAGGATCGGCCGTGCCGACCAGCGTCACGCGAAAGACGTCAGCTGAGCAACTCGCCGAGAGCGGCTACCTCGTCGAAGCCCGGGCTAACCCGGGATAGGCCCGGGATAGGCCCCCTGACTTTCAGTCCCGACGGTCGTCGCCGAACACGCTGCTGCCGTAGATGTCCTCCGCGGTCAGCTTGATGAGGTCGTCCTTGCCCAGCGGCCGCTTCATCTCGACCAAGCGGCGTGCCTGACGCAACCGGCAGCGCTCGATGGCGTTGCGCACGCTGCGCGCATTCGAGAAACGTGGCTGTTGCATCCGACGTGTGAGGTATTCAGCAAACGCCGTCCGCGCGTCGTCGGTGAAGCGGAAACCCTCCGCAGCCACCATGAGATCCGCGATCTGCATCAGCTGGGCATGGTCGTAGTCGGCGAAAGCGATGTGGTGGGGCACGCGGGAACTCAAGCCGGGGTTCGCCGCGAAAAACGTGGCCATCCGGTCCGCGTAGCCGGCGAAGATGACCACCAGGTCTCCTCGCTCCTTCTCCATCTCCGTGAGCAGGATCTCGATGGCCTCTTGCCCGTAATCCCGTTCGTTCTCGGGGCGAAATAGGAAGTACGCCTCGTCGATGAAGAGGACTCCGCCCGCAGCCCGCGCGAGCGCCTCCTTCGTCTTGGGCGCCGTGTGTCCGATGAATTGGCCAACCAGGTCGTCGCGGGTCACCGCGTGCACCCGTGGTGCCCTGATGTAGCCGAGGACATGAAGGATGGTGGCCATCCGCATGGCCACCGTGGTTTTGCCGGTGCCCGGCCCACCGGTGAAGCTCATGTGCAGCGTGGGCGGCGATGTCGTGAGCCCGAACTGACGCCGCGCCCGGTCCACCTGCAACAGGGACGCGATTTCGCGGACGCGACGCTTGACCGACGCCAGGCCGATCAACTCGGCGTCGAGCGCGGCCAGCGTCGCAGAGACCCTGGCCGCCGCCTCGTCCTCCGCGAGATCGAGCATCGCGTCGTCGGCGAGGATCGCCGGCTGGGCCGGCTCCTCCTCGGTTTTCATCGCGGCCTCCGCCGGTCCGTTCATTGACGGCCGGTAGTACCCGAACCCGGTGGGCTTGTCCATGAGATCACTCGCCCGTGTACCGATCGCCGGCCGGCTTGGTCGTCGCATAAGACTTGACCGCGTAGCGCTGGGTGCGGTCGGATCCCTCGGTGCGTGCCAGCAGGAAGCCGGGCTCGTGCGCGGGACGCTGGACAAGGAACGACATGGCCGTCGACTGCCGCCCCAGGCTTGCGTCGTAGGCCAGCACCCGGATGTAGTGATCCGGGAAGGCGGTACGGCACTCGTTGATCTGGGCAAGCAGGCCGTCGGGTTCGGCCAGGTCGAACATCGGCAGCCCCCACATCTCCCAGTAGACGTTGCGTGGATGCGGGTCGTCGGTGTACTCGATCGACACCGGCCAACCATGGTCGAGGGCGTAGCGCACCTGCGCGGCAATCTCCTCATCGGTCAGGTCGGGCAAGTAGGAGAAGGTTCCGGAGCGGAGTTTCATGGTCAATTCCTTTCAAGAATCAGGCCGACGGCGTCGCAGTCGGTATGAAGTCGGGCGCGTCGGTGCTGGTGTAGTTGAACGTCACGTCGCCCCATGTCGACAATGCGGCTTCCAGCGGTTGGCAGTTCTTTGCGGCGTTGCGGAGCAGGTCGGGTCCCTCGCGCAAAAGGTCGCGGCCTTCGTTGCGCGCCTTGACCATTGCCTCGAGTGCGACGCGGTTGGCTTCCGCGCCGGCAGCGATGCCAAACGGGTGGCCGATGGTGCCGCCGCCGAACTGCAGGATGACGTCGTCCCCGAACAGGTCGAGCAACTGGTGCATCTGGCCGGCGTGGATGCCGCCGGACGCGACGGGCATGACGCCCGGCATCGACGCCCAGTCCTGGTCGAAGAAGATGCCGTTCTGCAGGTTCGCCGGAACGTAATCGTCACGCAGAGTGTCGTAGAAGCCGCGCGTGGTGGCCGGGTCGCCTTCGAGCTTGCCGATGACGGTGCCCGCATGGATGTGATCAACACCCATCAGCCGGCACCACTTCGCGATCACCCGGAAGCTGACGCCGTGCGTCTTCTGGCGCGTGTACGTCGAGTGTCCGGCCCGGTGCAGGTGCAGCAGCACTCCGTTGTTTCGTGCCCAGTTGGCCATCGACTGGATCGCGGTGTAGCCAATGGTGAGGTCGATCATCACGACCACCGAGCCGAGCTCCTTCGCGAACTCCGCCCGCTCGTACATCTGCTCCATGGTTGCGGCGGTGACGTTGAAGTAGTGGCCCTTGAGCTCACCGGTCTCGGCCATCGCCCGGTTGACGCCTTCCATGCCGAACAAAAATCGGTCGCGCCAGCGCATGAACGGCTGCGAGTTGATGTTTTCGTCATCTTTGGTGAAGTCCAGGCCGCCGCGGCATGCCTCGTAAATCACCCGCCCGTAGTTACGCGCCGACAGACCGAGTTTCGGCTTGATCGTCGCGCCCAGCAGCGGGCGGCCCCACTTGTTGAGATACTCCCGCTCCATCACGATCCCGTGCGCAGGACCCTGGAACGTCTTCACGTACGCGACCGGAATGCGCATGTCCTCGAGGCGAAGCGCCTTCAGCGGCTTGAACCCGAAGACGTTGCCGATGATCGACGACGTCAGGTTCGCGATGGACCCCTCTTCGAAAAGGTCGATATCGTAGGCGATGTAGGCGAAATACTCGCCGGGCCGCCCCGGCACTTCCTCGACGCGGTAGGCCTTGGCCTGGTAGTGGGTGTTGGCCGTCAGCCGGTCCGTCCACACCACTGTCCAAGTGGCCGTTGATGATTCGCCGGCCACCGCGGCGGCGGCCTCGGTCGGTTCCACACCTTCCTGCGGTGTCATACGGAACACCGCCAGTCCGTCGGTGTCCTGGGGGTCGTAGTCTGGGTTCCAGTATCCCATCCCGGCGTAGCGCTGCACGCCCGGGTCCCAACGTTGTTTGGCGCTCGTGCCGACCTTCTCGCCATTTTTGGTGATCGTCATTGCGGTTCCCTTTCATCCGCCTGATGGAGCAATACCCAGTCTGTCGGCCTGACACATCAATTACAATGGAAACTTCCCTATAATCAGATAATGGATCGTTTAACTATTTCGGATCTGCCCGCGGCCGCTACCTGGGGCCGGCTGCAAACCTTCATGGCGGTCTACGACACGGGCAGCGTGCGAGCCGCCGCCGAAGCATTGCACGTGACACCGCCCGCGGTGTCGGCCGCAATCGCGGCGCTGGACGATGCGCTTGGCACGCCGCTGTTCAGCAAGGCCGGCCGGGGAATTGTGGCCACCGACGCCGGCGACATCTTCGCCTCCTACGTTCGCAAGCTGCTCGGGCTGCTCGCCGAGGCGGCCGGCGCCGTGCGTGAGGCCGACCGCGGCCGGGTGCGGATCGGCGCGGTGGCCACAACCAGTGAGTACGTCCTGCCGCGGCTGATGGCGTCGTTCATCGAGGAGCATCCGCACGTCGAGCTCTCCCTCTCGGTCCTACCGCGGGACGAATTGTTCTCGCGGGCCCTTGACCATGCCTTCGACGTGGTGCTTGCCGGCCGGCCGCCACGATTGTCCGGGCTGGTGACGAGGGCGCAGCGCGCCAACCGGCTGGTCCTGGTAGGCCGGCCGGGCCTGAGAAAAGATCCGTCGACGACTACCTGGCTGCTCACCGGTCTGGGGTCGGGCACGCGAGATACCACGCTGTCACTGCTCAACCGGTTGCAAGCGGCCCCGCCGCTCCTCACTCTCGGCACCTCGGGAGCGGCGGTGGCCGCCGCCCGTCAGGGTCTCGGCGTCACGCTGGTGC
>JAQTVU010000262.1 GCA_028706695.1 Mycobacterium sp. | reverse complement strand
GGGCGCAGCAGGGCCTCGTGCTCGTGGATCGTCATCGACCGGCCGTCGGCGGCGGTGGTGCACCGCTCGCGCAGCGGGCAGCCCGCGCACAGCTTGCCGAAGGTGACGGCCCGTTTCGGACGCATCGCCCGGGTGTGCTCGGCCGGGCAGGTCACCGTGGCGGATGGCTCATCGACGGTGACGTCGTCGAGGGTGAACCCGCCGGGCGCGCCCGGGTGAAGCGGCTTCGCCTTGATCACGGTGTCGTGGCCGGCGGCGATGTAGGCGGCGCGGGCGGCGCCAGTGCCGCAGGCCGAATCGCCGTAGACCTGCAGGCCGGGCCGCCGGGCGGTGCCGTCGTCGCCGCGCCCGCCCTCGGTGGCCACGACAGCGACCGCCACGACCGCATCCACCACCGCGTCGACGTTGGTGGTGGAGCGGGTTTCGCCCGCTTGCCCTGGTGCCCCAGGGCAACCAGACGTTCGCCCCGATGAAGCAGACCATCCCGCTCGTCTACGACGCGATGAAGCGCGCCATGGACGAGACCGGCGAAGCCAAGTTCTTCTCCATGAACATCACCGCCGACGACTACCGCGAGATGATCGCCCGGGCCGAGTTCGGCCTGGAGACCTTCGGGCCGGACGCCAACAAGCTGGCGTTCCTGGTCGACGGCTACGTCGGCGGTCCGGGCATGGTCACCACCGCGCGTCGCCAGTTCCCGGAGCAGTTCTTGCACTACCACCGGGCCGGCCACGGCGCCGTCACATCGCCGCAGTCCAAGCGCGGCTACACCGCCTTTGTGCTGTCCAAGATGGCGCGCCTGCAGGGCGCTTCCGGCATCCACGTCGGCACCATGGGCTACGGCAAGATGGAAAGCGAGCCCGAGGACAAGAACATTGCGTACATGATCGAACGCGACGAGTGTCAGGGCCCGGTCTACTACCAGAAGTGGTATGGCCGTAAGGGCACCACCCCGATCATCTCCGGTGGGATGAACGCCCTGCGCCTGATCGGCTTCTTCGAGAACCTGGGCCACGGAAACGTGATCAACACCGCAGGCGGAGGCGCCTACGGCCACATCGACTCACCGGCCGCCGGTGCCACGTCCCTGCGCCAGGCCTTCGAGTGCTGGAAGTCCGGTGCGGACCCGATCGAGTTCGCCAAGGAGAACAGGGAGTTCGCCCGCGCATTCGAGTCCTTCCCGGGCGACGCCGACCAGTTGTTCCCCGGCTGGCGCGACAAGCTGGGCGTGCACAAGTAACCACTGCGGAGGGCGCGGCCCCCAGACCCGACTCCGGTGATCGGAAAGTATTTGAGCGACCAGGATCAATACCTCCTACGGCAAGAGCCGTACTACCGGCCCCAGGGCGATGAGGTGGCGCTGTTCGAAGCCGCCTATGCGGCCCGCTTGCCCGTGATGGTCAAGGGCCCGACCGGATGTGGTAAGTCGCGGTTCGTCGAGTACGTGGCCTGGAAGCTGGGCAAGCCGCTCATCACCGTGGCCTGCAACGAGGACATGACGGCCTCCGACCTGGTGGGGCGCTACCTACTCGACGCTGATGGCACCCGATGGCTGGATGGTCCACTCACCGTGGCCGCCCGCCTCGGCGCCATCTGCTATCTCGACGAGATCGTCGAGGCCCGCCAGGACACCACCGTGGTGATCCACCCGCTCACCGACCACCGCCGCGTACTGCCGCTCGACAAGAAGGGTGAACTCGTCACCGCCCACCCCGATTTCCAGCTGGTTATTTCCTACAACCCCGGCTACCAGTCGCTCATGAAAGACCTGAAGCAGTCCACCAAGCAGCGCTTCGTCGGCTTCGATTTCGATTACCCCGAGCCGGACGTGGAGGCCGACATCCTCGTCAACGAGACCGGGTTGGACGTCGACACCGCCGCCCAGCTCGTCAAGATCGGCCATTGCGCCCGCAACCTGAAGGGGCACGGCCTCGATGAGGGCATCTCAACGCGCCTCCTGGTCTATGCCGCCACGCTCGTCAATGAGGGGGTGACCGCCCGCGATGCCTGCCGCATGGCCCTGGTGCGGCCCATCACCGACGACGCCGACATCCGCGAGACGCTGGACCACGCCATCGATGTGGCGTTCACGTGATGCATACCGGCGGCTAGGCCTTCAGGTGGCGCCACGGTGTGTTCTGGAAGGCTGGAAGCTGGATCAGGCTTGCGGGTGAGAGTCCCGTCCCGGTAGGTGCCGGAGCGCGCCGGGTAGCAGGCCCAAAGAAGTTCCGTCAGATCGACTGGTACATCGTCGGCCGCCTGCGTGGCCTGATGGTCAAGAAGCGGGCGCAACCTGCCCGGCCACGTCGACCAATAGACAGAACAGTGGTTCAACGAGCACGGCCTGAACCGCCTGCGTGGCACCATCCGCTACCCGAAAGCTGCGTAACCATATCCAGAAGATCGTCGGAAAGCCGTGTGCGGGAAGTCCGCATGCACGGATTGAAAGGGGAAGGGGAAACGGGCTCACCTAGCACCGCGCCCCGACTACCAATGACTGAAACCGGCAGGCAACACCTCCTCACGCAGGACTACCTCATGGAGGAGTACTGGGACCGCCTCGACACCCGCTTTCCGCAGGTCGAGGCGGTGTTCGAGGAACTCCTGCGCGAGGCCATCGCCCTGCTCACTCGGAGTGGACTCTACGCCTACCTCGACGCTGCCCGCCTGATCGGCAAGCTGGGCCGTGGTGTCGAGCCCATGCTCGCTTTCCTGGAGGAACCGACCCGCTGCTGTTGGAGTTCGTCGAGCGTTTCCACGCGATCATGGCCGACGACGGCAACAGCACCGAGGCCGTCGCCGATCTCGCCATTGCCTATGGCGCCAAATCCCGGCGGCAGAGCGACCAGCTCCCCGATGTCTGGTTCGAGGACACCGTGGTCGACTACCGCGATGACAACCGCCACATGTGGCGGTTCATCGAGGAAGGCGACGCAGAGGAGTCGTTCCGAACAGAGACGACATCCGAGCCGCAGAAGGAGCTCAACAGTCTTCCGCCGCGCCACTATCCGGAATGGGACTACAACACCCTCACCTATCGGCCCGACTGGGTCAGCGTGTACGAGGGCCTGCACCCGTCCGGCAGCTCCGCAAACATCGACCGTCTGCTCACTGAACACGCCGCTCTCGCCAAGCGGTTGAAGCGCCTGTTAAAAGTTCAGCCGCGCCCCGCCGGCGATGGATGGCTTACTCACCCACGACCGCGTGATCCGCGGCGGTGCCGGCATCGGCCGCCAGCGCCAGGTATCCGGACGAAGGCCTTGGGCCACCCCGGTGACAATTCGTCCGCCACCACGCCCGACCGGAGACCGGCAGCGTGTCGATCGGGTCGTAATAGGGATAAAGCTGGTGTAGCGCATCGACATCCGTGGCATCCAAAATCGTCCGGTAATTCTTGCTCCAATATGAGATGCCCAGATTGCGGTCGTAATGCACCACCTGATGGACCCACCGCTTGCCGACATAGGGAACATCGCACACCAATCGGGGCGTCGCGAAGCCGGGAAGATAACCCATGATCGCCACCTGCAACTGCTGCGCTTCCCACAGCGCGACCCGCCAGTGTTCGGCGTTGGGAATCATGTCGCACATGTAAAAGTAGTACGGCAGGATATTGGCCTCACCCTGCAGCGCAAAGCACAGGTCCAGCAAGTCTTCCGCGGTGGCGTTCACGCCCCGCATCAGGACGCCCTGGTTGCGCAGGCTTCGCAGCCCCGCGTCGAGCAGCGCCCGGGCCGCCGCCGCGACCAGTCGGGTCACCGTCTGCACATTGTTGATATGGGTGTGCAGCGCCAGGTTCACGCCACGGGCGGCGGCAACGCGCGCGGTGCGGTTGACTCCGTCGAGCACCTTGGCCTGCAGCCAATGCTGCGGCAGCGCGGCCAGTGCCTTCGTCGCCAACCGGATATCGCGGATGGTGTCGATCTCGAGCAACCGCATGACAAACGATTCCAGCTGCGGCCAAGCAACATTGGCCACATCACCGCCCGACACCACCACGTCGCGCACGGTGGGGGTGGCGCGCAGATAGTCGAGCATGCGGTCCTGGCGGTCGGCCGGACGCAGCGCCAATCTGGTCTTGGCGACCGACGGCGTGGAATTGCCGACCCGGTCCATGCGCGTGCAGTGCCCGCAATACTGCGGGCAGGTCGACACCAGTTCGGCGAGCACCTTCTGCGGGTACCGGTGAATCAAACCCTGTGCAACGCACATGTCGCTCTCGTGCAACGAGTCCCGCTCGGCGCAAGGATGGGAGCACCATTGCCGCCGCCGATCGCTGAGCAGCGGCAGCATGTAGCGCCGTATCGGGTCGGCGTAGAAGGCCTCGGTCAGCCTGCCGCTTCCCGGCGCCCAGTGCGGGGCCATGGTGTTCAGCACCTGCGGTGGCAACAACATCGACATGGTGGCCCGCTGCTGCTGGTCGGCGGCCAGGTCTTCGTAGAACCGGTCCTCGAGCAGGCCGCCGATCACCGCACGCAGCTGCGCGATGTTCTTGACCGAATGCGCCCGCTGCCATTGTGGATCCCGCCACTGCGACTCGGTGACCGCCGCCCAGCCCGGGTAACGACGCCAATCCGGCTCCGACAGTTCCCTGCGCAGGTACGCATACGGCTGATCGATGGCGGCGGTGAACCCGATCCGCGGGGGTTCGGCGGGAAGCGTCATAGCGCGACGATCTTTCGCGAATCGGTCGAGGGCTCAGCCGCCTGAATCAACTCCGCCGCGACGCGGTGGCCGGAGCGGATCGCACCCTCCATCAGGCCGAAGAACTCCAGACTGGTTTCGGTGCCCGCCCAGTGAACGCGGCCATGGGGTGCGGTCAGTGTCGGGCCGAGCCGCAACCAATCCCCGGCACCGAACAGTGCGGCGTAGCAACCCTTGCTGTATCGGTCGGCCAACCAGTCGGTCACCGTGCATCG
>JAQTVU010000261.1 GCA_028706695.1 Mycobacterium sp. | reverse complement strand
GAAATCGACCCGGTGCTGGCCGCCCGGCTGCCCCAGACGGTCGCCGAGCGCTCCAACAGCGAGGTTCACCGCCTGACGGTGCTCAACCGGGATGTCTTGACCCTTCGGCTCCCGGATCTGGCGGTCGAGCCGACGGCGGTGGTCGCCAACCTGCCGTACAACGTCGCGGTCCCGGCGCTGTTGCATCTGCTCGCCGAGTTTCCGTCCATCCACGTCGTGACGGTCATGGTGCAGGCCGAGGTGGCCGAACGACTTGCCGCCGAGCCGGGTGGCAAAGCGTACGGCGTGCCCAGCGTCAAGGTGCGTTTCTTCGGACGGGTACGGCGCTGCGGCACGGTGTCACCGACCGTCTTCTGGCCCATTCCCCGGGTCTATTCGGGACTGGTGCGCATCGATCGGTACCCAGCCCCGCCGTGGCGGACCGATGCGGCGTTCCGGCAACGGGTCTTCGAATTGGTGGACATCGCGTTCGCCCAGCGGCGCAAGACGTCGCGCAACGCTTTCTTCGAGTGGGCGGGCTCGGGTGACGAGTCGGCAAACCGGTTGCTGGCGGCCAGCATCGACCCCGCCCGCCGCGGCGAGACGCTGTCCGTCGACGACTTCGTGCGCCTGTTGCGGCGTTCCGGTTGGCCCGACGATGGCGCGGGGGTCCCGGACGACGGCCGCACCGGCCCAGACGATCGCGTCACCGACACCGGCGACACGCTGCGGCACGCGCCGGGGCAGGCCTCCACCCGGTGAGCGCCCGTCGGGAGCGATAGTCTGCTGCGGTGGCTGACGTGATCGACAACTGACATGATCGATGATGTCTGACCGCAACACCGCCGCGCAGTGGGTGCCCACCGGTTCGGTTACCGTCCGGGCGCCCGGAAAGGTCAACCTCTACCTGGCAGTGGGGGATCGCCGCGAAGACGGCTATCACGAGCTGACGACCGTGTTCCAGGCCGTCTCGCTGACCGACGAGGTGACCGTCCGCAACGCCGACGTGCTCGCGCTCGCGCTCGCCGGCGAGGGCGCCGACACCCTGCCCACCGACGAGCGCAATCTTGCCTGGCGGGCGGCCGAGCTGATGGCCGAACACGTGGGCCGCGCACCGGACGTCTCGATCATGGTCGACAAATCGATCCCGGTGGCCGGGGGGATGGCCGGAGGGAGCGCGGACGCAGCGGCGGTGCTGGTGGCCATGAACTCGTTGTGGGAGCTCAACGTGCCCCGCCGCGACCTGCGCATGCTTGCCGCCCGGTTGGGCAGTGACGCGCCGTTCGCCCTGCACGGCGGCACCGCACTGGGCACCGGTCGCGGCGAGGAATTGGCTACGGTATTGTCGCGCAACACGTTTCACTGGGTGCTGGCCTTCGCCGAGGGCGGGCTTGCGACTCCGTCGGTGTTCGCCGAACTCGACCGGCTCCGGGACGCCGGCCATCCACCGCGCCTCGCCGAACCGGGCCCGGTGCTGGCCGCGCTGGCGGCCGGTGACCCCGAGCGGCTGGCGCCGTTGCTGGGCAACGAGTTGCAAGCGGCCGCGGTGAGCCTGCGGCCGTCGCTGCGGCGTGCCTTGCGCGCCGGGGTGGAGGCCGGCGCGCTGGCCGGCATCGTGTCAGGCTCGGGTCCCACGTGTGCGTTCCTGTGTGCCTCGGCGGCGGCGGCGGTCGACGTCGGTGCCCAGTTGTCCGGCGCGGGTGTCTGCCGTACCGTTCGGGTGGCCACCGGACCGGTGGCCGGCGCGCGTGTGGTGCCCGCGCCAACGGAAGTGTAAAAAAATTGCCGGCCGCGAAAGTTTTGCGGTTCCTTAAGGGGAGTTTAAGATAATCCGCGGTGAAGAAGCGGTGAGCACAAGCATGTCATTCCTTCGTCCGCCGGGCTCCGGCGGACCGTCACTGTTTCGAGATGCAACCGCTTCCCAACTGTGCTCGTGCGCCTGCCGCCGCGTGGTACCCGGTGGGCGGACCATGAACTTCCGGGCATTGGGAGCTTCCGGGCATTGGGCCGAGTCGCCAGAACCGAGGAGGTTTTTGTGAGCAGGTTTACCGAGAAGATGTACCGCAATGCTCGCATCGCGACGACGGGCATGGTCACCGGTGAGCCCCACAACCCGGTGCGTCACACCTGGGGCGAGGTCCATCAGCGCGCCCGTCGCGTCGCCGGTGGCCTGGCCGCCGCGGGTATCGGCCCGGGCGACGCGGTCGGGGTGCTGGCCGGTTTCCCGGTGGAGATCGCCCCGACGGCGCAGGCCCTGTGGATGCGCGGGGCCAGCCTGACCATGCTGCACCAACCCACACCGCGCACCGACCTGGCCGTGTGGGCCCAGGACACCATGACCGTCATCGGGATGATCGAGGCCAAGGCCGTCATCGTCTCCGAGCCCTTCCTGGTCGCCATCCCGGTGCTTGAGGAGAAGGGCGTCAAGGTGCTCACCGCCGCCGATCTGCTGGGCGCGGATCCGATCGATCCGATCGACGTCGGCGAGGATGACCTGGCGCTGATGCAGCTGACATCGGGGTCCACCGGCTCGCCCAAAGCCGTGCAGATCACCCACCGCAACATTCACTCCAACGCCGAGGCGATGTTCATCGGCGCCCAGTACGACGTCGACAGGGACGTCATGGTCAGCTGGCTGCCCTGCTTCCACGACATGGGCATGGTCGGGTTCCTGACCATCCCGATGTACTTCGGCGCGGAACTCGTCAAGGTGACGCCGATGGACTTCCTGCGCGACACGCTGCTGTGGGCCAAGCTCATCGACAAGTACAAGGGCACCATGACCGCGGCGCCCAATTTCGCCTATGCGTTGCTGGCCAAGCGGCTGCGCCGCAACGCCAAGCCCGGTGACTTCGACCTGTCGACACTGCGTTTCGCATTGTCGGGTGCCGAGCCCGTCGAGCCGGCCGATGTCGAGGACCTGCTTGATGCGGGTCGGCCGTTCGGGCTCAAGCCGTCGGCGATCCTGCCGGCCTACGGCATGGCCGAGACGACCCTGGCGGTGTCGTTCTCGGAGTGCAACGCGGGCCTGGTCGTCGACGAGGTCGACGCCGACCTGCTGGCCGCCCTGCGGCGCGCCGTGCCCGCCACCAAGGGCAACACCCGCAGGCTGGCCACCCTGGGCCCGTTGCTGAAGGACCTCGAGGCGCGCATCGTCGACGAGCACGGCAACGTGATGCCCCCGCGCGGCGTCGGCGTGATCGAGTTGCGCGGCGAGTCGCTGACGCCCGGCTACCTCACCATGGGCGGCTTCATCCCGGCCCAGGATGAGCACGGCTGGTATGACACCGGCGACCTCGGCTACCTGACCGAGGAGGGCCACGTCGTGGTGTGCGGCCGGGTCAAGGACGTCATCATCATGGCGGGGCGCAACATCTATCCCACCGACATCGAGCGGGCCGCCTGCCGCGTCGACGGGGTGCGGCCCGGCTGCGCCGTCGCGGTGCGCCTGGACGCCGGCCACTCTCGCGAGACGTTCGCCGTCGCCGTCGAGTCCAACGCCTGGCAGGACCCGGCCGAGGTGCGCCGCATCGAGCACCAGGTGGCCCACGAGGTGGTAGCCGAGGTTGACGTGCGGCCGCGCAACGTCGTGGTGCTGGGTCCGGGGACTATTCCAAAGACGCCGTCGGGCAAGCTGCGCCGGTCCACCTCGGTCGCGCTCGTCACCTAGTTTCACCTGTTTTCATCCGGTTTCACCTGGTTTCGTGGCGAGCGTCCGCTGATTGCCGCTGACTTAATTGATTGGCGCGACATGCGACGCGTCGCCGCACAGCCATCCGCTGTGGCGGCGGCTACCAGGCATGCACCTGGTTCTGGGCGGCCTCCAGTCCCAGGTCGATGAGCAACTCGGTGGCGTCGGCGGCCTGCTCGCAGATGGTGGGGATCTCGGCGCGTTCGGTGGCGGTGAAGTTCTCCAACACGAACGTCGCCGGATCGGTGCGCCCGGGTGGGCGGCCGATCCCGATCCGCACCCGCTGGAAGTCCCTGGTGCCCAACGCTGACGCCACCGAGCGCAGTCCGTTGTGGCCGCCTTCGCCGCCGCCGATCTTGAGCCGGATGCGGCCGAAGTCAAGGTCTAGGTCGTCGTGGACGACGACGATGTCCGGCGGCGCTACCGAGTAAAACTTCGCTAGCGGCCCGACCTGGCGGCCTGATTCGTTCATGTAACAGCGCGGCTTGGCCAACAACACCGAATGCCCGCCCAGCCGGCCGTTGGTCACCTCGGCGCCGGACCGTTTGTGCGCCTTGAACTTCGAGCCCAGCCGCGCGGCCAGCACGTCCGCGACCATGAATCCCAGGTTGTGCCGGGTGTGGGCGTAGTTCTCCCCGGGGTTGCCCAGGCCGACCACCAGCAGGGGTTCGGCCACCTGGTATGCCCCTTACTTGGACTGATCTTCGGGCACCGCGGCCTCGGCGACTTCCGGTCGGGAAACTTGGCCGCCGCCCTCTTCGGCGAGGTCCTCGGCGGTCGGCGCGCTCACCACATTGACCACCAGCAACTCCGGGTCGGAGATCAGGTTGACGCCGGCCGGCAGGGAAATCCGCCCGGCGGTGAACTGGGTGCCGGCAATTGCGGCCTCTACCGACACGTTCAGCTGCTCGGGAATCGACAGGGCCTCGGCTTCGACCTCGATGGTGTTGGCCTCCTGGGTGACCAGCGTCCCGGGCGCGGCCTCACCTGTTACCTCGACGGCGACCTCGACGGCGACCTTCTCGCCGCGACGCACGGCCAGCAGGTCCGCGTGCTGGATGGTGCGGCGGATCGGGTGGACGTCGAGGGCCTTGGTCAGCGCCAGCTCCTCGGTGCCGTCGATGTCGAGGGTCAGCACCGCGTTGGTGCCGGCGTGCCGCAGCACGGCGGCGAAGTCGCGCCCGGGCAGCTCCAGGTGCCGCGGCTCGGTGCCGTGCCCGTAGAGCACGGCCGGGATCTTGCCCTCGCGCCGAGCCCGTCGGGACG
>JAQTVU010000260.1 GCA_028706695.1 Mycobacterium sp. | reverse complement strand
GGTCTTCGGAGCAACCGAGCCGATCTGGGCGGCGATCCAGCGGTCCCCTGAGCCGATCTCCTCGTCGGCCGGGAAGCACACGCCGATGACGTCGACTTCGGTGTAGGTGTCGCGGACCAACTCGTTGAGCCGCTTGCCCAGCAGGGTGCGCGGCCGGTGCAGGCCGGGCGTGTCGACCAAGACGATCTGAAAGTCGTCCCGGTGCACGATCCCGCGGATGGTGTGCCGGGTGGTCTGCGGCCGCATCGAGGTGATCGCCACCTTGCTGCCGACCAGCGCGTTGGTCAGCGTCGACTTGCCGGTGTTGGGCCGGCCGACCAAACACACGAAGCCGGAACGGAATTCAGCCATGATCACCCGTCGTCGAACGTGCGCCCAAGGCGATTTCCGGCGCGATTTCCGGTGGTGGGTGCGCGCTGGGCGGCGCAGCCGGCCCCGAAGCCTCAGCCATGACGGTCGGTCGCCTTGCCTTCGGCCCCGCCGGATGCGCCGGAGCCGTCGGCTTCGACGGGGCCGAGCAGGACGGTGCCGACGCGCATCCGTCCCCGATGATCGGTGCCGCCTTCGGCATGCATGCGCAAACCATGCGAGACCACCTCGGCGCCCGGCAGCGGAACCCGGCCCAACTCCAGCGCCAGCAGGCCGCCCACGGTGTCGACGTCGAGATCTTCGTCGAATTCCACACCGTAGAGTTCGCCGACGTCTTCGATCGGCAGCCGCGCCGAGACCCGAAACCGCTTGTCGCCCAGGTCTTCTATCGGCGCCGTTTCGGCATGGTCATACTCGTCGGCGATCTCGCCGACGATTTCTTCGAGCACGTCTTCGATGCTCACCAGGCCGGCTGTCGCACCATACTCGTCGACGAGTAAGGCCATGTGGTTGCGGTCGCGCTGCATGTCGCGCAGCAGCGTGTCCAGTGGCTTGGAGTCCGGCACGAACACCGCCGGGCGCATCACCTGCGCCACCGTTCTGCCCCGCCCGCTGTCACCGGACAGAAACGTCTGCTCGACAAGATCCTTGAGATAGACGACTCCGACGATGTCGTCGACGTTCTCCCCGATCACCGGGATGCGGGAATGCCCGCTGCGCACGGCGAGGTTTATCGCTTGACTGGCCAGTTTGTCGCTCTCGATCCAGATCATCTCGGTGCGCGGCACCATCACCTCGCGGGCCGGGGTGTCGCCGAGTTCGAAGACAGATTGGATCATCCGGCGTTCGTCGGCGGCGACGACACCGCGCTGCTGGGCCAGGTCGACGACTTCCCGCAACTCGATCTCGGACGCAAACGGCCCGTGTCTCAGGCCGCGGCCCGGGGTCACCGCGTTGCCCAGGACCACCAGCAACCGGCTGATCGGCATCAACAACCACGACAGCGCCTGCAGCGGCAGGGCGGTCGCCAACGCGATGGGGTAGGCGTTCTGCCGGCCGAGGGTGCGCGGGCCCACACCGATGACCACGAAACTGGTTATCACCATGACGGTCGCGGCGCCGAACAGCGCCCACCTCAGCCCGAAGTTGTCGTAGAGGAACAGCACCAGAAGGACGGTCGCGGTGATCTCGCAGGTGATCCGCAGCAGCACCACCAGGTTGATGTAGCGCGGCCGTTCGGCCATCACCTTGGACAGCACCACCGCACCGGGTCGTTCCTCGCGCATCAGCTCCTGCACCCGGGCCGGCGAAACCGTGCCGATGGCCGCGTCGATCGCCGCGAAAAGCCCACCCAGAACGATCAACGCGATCGCGCCGAGCAGCTCATTGAGACCGGTCAACTGTCGAAGGCCGGAATGTCCGCCAAATTCCCTGCCATCCAGACATTTTGACACATGCCGCTCCCTACCGTTCCTAAACACCGAGCGAGCCTGGCTTTTGCTCGGCGGGCGAGTCGGCCCGGGAGAAGCGCGGCCGGCCCCGGCGGGCACGTCCGGAGAAGTGTCCGCGCCACCCGAGCATCTGCCAGCAATATTGCAGGTTCCTGCTTTATGCTCTGCCCTCGTGTGCACCGGGGCACACCCCTGTGGCAATGGATTAGATGAGCAGCTTTCCCCTACCGGCGCCCCCGTTCGTGGGCGCCGACCGAACCGTTATCGCTGCAGACCCGAAGGAATATTGGCGCGCGCTTCAGGCCGCCGGTGTGTTCGTCGGTCCGAGCGGCTACTTGGTGACCCGCCGCGACGACGTGGTGGCGGCGCTGGTCGACTACGCCACGTTCACCTCGCGCCGGATGGCGCTCCCGATGCCGTGCGCCGGTCAGAAACCGCCCCCGATCCCGGTTCCGCTCGCATACGATCCGCCCGAGCACACGCGCCTGCGCCGAATCCTGCAACCCTATTTCAGCCCGCAGGCCGTGGACGCGCTCCTGCCCGCGCTGCGGGAGCAGGCATCAACGCTCATCGACGCGGTGGTGTCCGAAGGTGCATGCGATGCGATCGGCGACATCGCCAACCCGTTCCCGTTCGGGGCGCTGGTGGCGCTGTGCGGGCTTCCGTTGGAGGACCGAGACAAGCTGGCCGCGTGGGCGGAACAAATCGACTGGGATGTGCCCGTGTCATCGCACACTTCCGGACTTTTCGCCTACCTCGTCGACGCCATCACAAAAAAGGAACCGCCGGCCCTGGCGGCGCGGCTGCTCACCGGCGCCGACCCCCTCACCGAGGACGAGGTGATCGGGTTTTATGCCCTCCTTTGTTCTGCCCAGGACGCCATCCAGGCGGCTATCGGATCGGCGCTGCTGCAGTTGGCCCGCGACCCCGTGCTCCGTCTCTCGCTGCGCACCAACCAACATCGCATCTGGGCGTTCGTCGAGGAACTGCTACGGCTGGAGACGCCGTTTCCGTTCATCGGGCGCTTCACCGTGCGGGAGGTGACCATCGCCGACGTCACGATACCGGCGGGCTCTGTGGTGGCCCTGTGCCTGGCGTCGACGAACCTCGACGCCGGCGACAAATCGGCGGTGACCTTGACCGATGACGGGAACATCCGGCGCAAGCGTCACAAGAGCTTCGGGGCCGGCGTCCATCGCTGTCTGGGCAAGTCGCTGGCGCGCATGGAATTGACCGTGATCGTGACCGAATGGCTCAGAGCCGTGCCGGACTTCGAGGTGGAAGCTGACTTCACTCCGAGGTTCACCTTCACCCCAGGTGGCGCGGTCACACCGAGCAGCCTGCCGCTGAGATGCGAGCCGCCGTCAATCGACGGCCACGGACCGTCCCAACTCGCCTCGCCTCCCACGGCAGTAGCTGGGGACTCCGGTGCCGCGTGCCCGGCAGATAGTCGTTGACGTTTTCGCCGTTCGCCGGCCCGGCGACCGAACTTTCAGCGTCTGACCACGCGCACCGCCTTGGCCGCACCCACAGGTCTGCAGCGATGTCTCAGTGGTCGAAATGCCTTGACTTATCGAGCAACCGACGGTCCCGTTCCTGTTGGCGACCTTGGTGGTAGGCCTCGACCTGTTCGGCGACCCATTCTTCGAGCAGCCGGTCCTGCAGCGCGACCATCTCCTTCTCCTCGTCCGGCTCGCCGTGGTCGTAGCCGAGCAGGTGCAGCACCCCATGGACCGTCAGCAGCGCCAACTCGTGTCCGAGGCTATGGCCCGCGGCGGCGGCCTGTTCGGCGGCGAATTCCGGGCACAGCACGATGTCGCCCAGCATCGCCGGTCCCGGCTCCGGGGCGTCGGGGCGGCCACCGGGCTCCAGCTCGTCCATCGGGAAGCTCATCACGTCGGTCGGGCCGGGCAGGTCCATCCACCGCATGTGCAGGTCGGCCATCGCCGCGGTGTCCAACAGCACCATCGAGAGCTCGGCGCTCGGGTTGACACCCATCCGGGCGATGACGAAACGCGCGACGCTGACCAGTTCGGCCTCGGAGACCTCGACGCCGGACTCATTCGAAACTTCGATGCTCACCAACTGCTCACCGGCCCATCAGCGGCGGCCGCGGGCACCGGCGGCCCGTCGAGCCGCGCGGTTCATCCCCGCACCTGGTTCCTCATACCGGGCGTAGGCGTCGACGATCTCCGACACCAGCCGGTGGCGCACCACGTCGGCGCTGGTCAGCTGGGCGATGTAGATGTCCTCGACGCAATCGAGGATGTCGATCGCCGACTGCAGGCCGGACCTGGCCCCGCCCGGAAGATCGATCTGGGTGACATCCCCGGTGACGACGATCTTGGAACTGAACCCCAGGCGGGTCAAGAACATCTTCATCTGCTCAGCGGTGGTGTTCTGCGCCTCGTCGAGCACGATGAAGGCGTCATTGAGCGTTCTTCCCCGCATGTACGCCAGCGGCGCGACCTCGATGACACCGGCGGACATCAGCTTGGGGACCAGCTCGGGATCCATCATGTCGTAGAGGGCGTCATACAGCGGCCGCAGGTACGGGTCGATCTTCTCGCTCAGTGTGCCCGGCAGAAAGCCCAAGCGCTCACCGGCTTCCACCGCCGGCCGGGTCAGGATGATGCGGGTCGCCTGCTTGGTCTGCAGGGCGTGCACGGCCTTGGCCATGGCCAGGTAGGTCTTGCCAGTGCCGGCCGGCCCGACCCCGAAGACGATGGTGTGCGCGTCGATGGCGTCGACGTAGTGCTTCTGGTTCAACGTCTTGGGCCGGATGGTCTTACCGCGCCGCGACAGGATGTCCAGGGTGAGCACCTCGGCTGGTGACGCATTGCCGGCGCCCACCAGCATCGCCACGCTGTGGCGCACCACCTCCGGCGTCAACGGCTGGCCACCGGCCACGATGGCGACCAGCTCGGTGACGACCCGCTCGGCCAGCGCGACGTCACCCGGCTCACCGGAGAGGGTGATGGCATTGCCGCGCACATGCAATCCGGCGCTGAGGGTGCGTTCCAGGGCGCGCAGGTTCTCGTCCGCCGAGCCCAGCAGACCCACGATGAGGTCGGGCGGAACTGCGATGCTGATGCCGACCCGAGTAGAAGCCGCCGATGAGTTACCACCGCCGGTCTCGC
>JAQTVU010000259.1 GCA_028706695.1 Mycobacterium sp. | reverse complement strand
ATGAACATGGTCCAACCGGGTTCGGCCACGGTGAACTCGAAATCCGTGCCGGTGTCCCCGGCGTGCACCCGCGCGGCCCGCCGCTCGCCGGGAACCGGGCGCCGGACCGTGACCGCGACCTCGACGACCTCCCCGCCGGTTTCGAGGCGGGCCTCTCCGCTCAGGCCCTCGCCGTCGACGCGAACGAGCGTGGGTTGTCCGACGTCGGCGACGACGATGCGCGCCACCTGCAGCGGCGCGTCCGGAGGCCCGACGAACAGTTCCGTCGACTGCGCCGAAACGACCAACATGCCCGCACTTTACGGCGCCGGCCGCTGGCCGCCACCGAGCCCCGCTACAGGATTGGGACCTGACACCGTGGATTTGGCACACTGCAGGAATGACTTCCACCGAACATCGCGAGGTAGCCAGACTCGATCGGGTGCCCCTGTCGGTCGAAGCGGCCCGTGTGGCGGCCACCGGTTGGCAGATCACCCGCGCCGCCGCTCGGGTCGTCACCCAACTGACAGGCAAGGGTCCGTGGCAGCAGAAAATGGTCAGGCAACTTCCGCAGACGTTCGCCGACCTAGGACCGACGTACGTCAAGTTCGGACAGATCATCGCGTCCAGCCCCGGCGCGTTCGGCGAGTCGCTGTCGCGGGAATTCCGCGGCCTGCTCGACCAGGTGCCCCCCGCCGACGCCAAGGAAGTGCACCGGCTCTTCGTCGACGAACTCGGCCGCGACCCGTCGGAGCTGTTCGCCAAGTGGGAGGAGACGCCCTTCGCCTCGGCGTCCATCGCCCAGGTGCACTACGCGACCCTGCACAGCGGCGAGGAAGTGGTCGTCAAGATCCAGCGTCCGGGCATCCGCCGTCGCGTCGCCGCGGACCTGCAGATCCTCAAGCGTTTCGCCCAGGCCGTCGAGCTGGCCAAGCTGGGTCGTCGGCTCTCGGCGCAGGATGTGGTCGCCGACTTCGCCGAGAACCTGGCCGAAGAGCTGAACTTCCGCCTCGAGGCGCAATCGATGGAGGCCTGGGTCTCGCACCTGCACGCCTCCCCGCTGGGCCGCAACATCCGGGTGCCGGACGTGCATTGGGAGTTCACCACCGAGCGGGTGCTGACCATGCAACGGGTGCGCGGCATCCGCATCGACGACGCCGCCGCCATCCAGGAGGCCGGGTTCGACGGCACCGAGTTGGTGAAGGCGCTGCTGTTCAGCCTGTTCGAGGGCGGACTGCGCCACGGCCTGTTCCACGGCGACCTGCACGCCGGCAACCTGTACGTCGACGACCGGGGCCGTATCGTGTTCTTCGACTTCGGCATCATGGGCCGCATCGATCCGCGCACCCGGTGGTTGCTGCGCGAGCTGGTGTATGCGCTGCTGGTCAAGAAGGACCACGCCGCGGCGGGCAAGATCGTCGTGCTGATGGGCGCGGTCGGCACCATGAAGCCCGAAGCCCAGGCCGCCAAAGACCTGGAAAAGTTCGCCACCCCGCTGACCATGCAGACGCTGGGAGACATGTCCTATGCCGACATCGGGCGCCAGTTGTCGGCGCTGGCCGAGGCCTACGACGTCAAACTTCCCCGCGAGCTGGTTCTGATCGGCAAACAGTTCCTCTACGTCGAGCGGTACATGAAGCTGCTGGCGCCCAAGTGGCAGATGATGTCCGACCCGCAGCTGACGGGCTACTTCGCCAACTTCGTGGTCGAACTCGGGCGCGAACACCAGTCTGACGTCGAGGTCTGAGACGGTCCGATGGAGGTTCGCAGCGGTCACGCCATCTCGTCCACCCCCGAAGGCGACCTGAAGCTGTATTACGAGGACATGGGCGACGTCGCCCACCCGCCCGTGCTGCTGATCATGGGGTTGGGCGCCCAACTGCTGCTGTGGCGGACCGCGTTCTGCGAACGGCTGGTAGAGCACGGTCTGCGGGTGATCCGTTACGACAACCGAGACGTCGGCCTGTCGAGCAAGACCGAGCATCGCAGCTCCGGGCAATCGCTGCCGACCCGGTTGGTGCGCTCGTGGCTCGGCTTGCCGAGCAAGGCGGCATACACCCTCGAAGACATGGCCGATGACGCGGCCGCCCTGCTTGATCACCTGCACATCGAGCGCGCCCACATCGTCGGCGCCTCGATGGGCGGCATGATCGCCCAGGTGCTCGCCGCTCGGCACCCCGAGCGGACGAAAACCCTGGCCATCCTGTTCTCCAGCAATAACCAGGCGTTTCTGCCGCCGCCCGCGCCGCGGGCACTGTTGGCGCTGCTCAACGGCCCGCCGCCGGGTTCGCCGCGGGAGGTGGTCATCGACAACATGGTCCGGGCCAGCAAGATCATCGGCAGCCCGCGCTTCCGCGCCCCCGAGGAACAGCTTCGCGCCGAGGCCGCCGAGGGCTACGACCGCAGCTATTACCCGCAGGGGGTCGCCCGGCATTTCGACGCGATCCTGGGCAGCGGCAGCCTGGCGCACTACAATCGCCGCACCGTCGCACCGACGGTGGTGATCCACGGCCGGGCCGACAAACTGATGCGCACCTCCGGTGGCCGCGCCATTGCGCGCGCCATAAACGACGCTCGGCTAGTCCTATTCGACGGCATGGGCCACGACCTGCCGCAGCAACTATGGGACCAGGTGATCGGCGTGCTCACAAGCCATTTCGCCGAGGCGGGCTGACTTCGGGCCGGGCCTCGTTCGGTGGCCGCCGACAGGACTTTCGTGAGAAGCTTGACGGATCTTGACGGACCTTGACGGGACTGTGCGGTTTGGCGCTGAGAGGAATTCCGACGATGACCGAGCTGAAGCCTTACTACCAAGACTCCCAGGCGGCATACGACATTTCCGACGACTTCTTCGCGCTGTTCCTCGACCCCACCTGGGTGTACACCTGCGCCTACTTCGAGCGTGACGACATGACGCTGGAAGAGGCGCAACTGGCGAAACTCGATCTGGCACTCGACAAGCTCGACCTGCAGCCGGGGATGACGCTGCTCGACGTCGGCTGCGGATGGGGCGGGGCGCTGGTTCGCGCCGTCGAGAAGTATGACGTGAACGTCATCGGCATCACGTTGAGCCGCAACCACTTTCAGCGCAGCCAGAGCCGGCTGGCCGCCATTCCCACGAAACGGCGGGCGGAGGCCCGGCTGCAGGGCTGGGAAGAGTTCGGCGAGAAGGTGGACCGGATCGTCAGCTTCGAGGCGTTCGACGCCTTCCACAAGGAAAGGTATGGCGCGTTCTTCGAACGCTCCTACAGCATCCTCCCCGGGGACGGCCGAATGCTGCTGCACAGCTTGTTCACCTATGACCGCCGGTGGCTACACGAGCAGGGCATCGCCCTGACGATGAGCGACCTGCGGTTCGTGAAGTTCCTGCGCGAGTCGATCTTTCCGGGCGGCGAACTTCCTTCCGAGCCCGATATCGTCGACAACGCAAAGGCCGCGGGTTTCTCGTTAGCCGAAACCCAAGTGCTGCAGCCACATTACGCACGAACCTTGGACATCTGGGCGGCCAATTTGGAGGCCAACCGGGAACGCGCCATCGCGATGCAGTCCCAGGAGGTCTACGACAAGTTCATGCATTACCTGACCGGGTGCGCCGACCGCTTCCGCAGGGGACTCGTCAACGTTGCGCAGTTCACCCTCACCAAGTAGCAGCCACGCGCCGCCGGTTAGCGCAGTCGTCCGTGTGCGCGATCGACGATCGCCACGCAGCCTCACGCTCTATGATTGGCGCTGCCAGCAAAGGATCTCGCGGGGGTGCGGGCGACCGTGGAGCGGTCTGGGGAGCGATCCGGGAAAGGAAGCGGCGTTATAGGCATGGACCACTTCGACGTCGTGATCGTCGGTGCCGGCTTCGGCGGCATCGGTGCGGCGATCCAGGTGAAGCGGCTCGGATACGAAAATATCGTGATTCTCGATCGCGAGGCCGACCTCGGCGGGACCTGGCACGTCAACCGCTACCCGGGCTTGGCCGTCGACGTCGCCTGCACCACCTATTCGTATTGGTTCGAGCCCAACCCGGGCTGGTCGCGGCTGTTCCCGCCCGGCGCGGAACTGCAGCAATACGCCGCGCAGGTGGCCGAGAAGTACGACGTGCGTCGCCACATGTGGTTCAACACGACGGTCGAGGGCGCGCGCTGGGATGATGAAGCGCGAGTGTGGCCGGTCGCCCTGGCCGGCGGCGAAAGCCTGACGGCACGGTTGCTTATCACCGCGACCGGCTTCCTGTCGCAGCCGCACACCCCGGCGTTTGCCGGGATCGAAAGCTTCCAGGGGAATATCCTCCACACCGCCGCCTGGGACGACGGCCACGACCTCGGGGGGCGCCGCGTCGGCATCATCGGGACCGGCGCCACCGCGGTGCAGCTGGTCCCGGAACTGGCCGCGCGGGCCGCCGACTTGACCGTGTACCAGCGCACGCCGATCCATGTACTGCCCAAGCTCGACTTCGCGTTCCCGCCCTGGCTGCAACGACTGTTCGCCCGCGTGCCGCTGACACAGCGGGCCCTGCGCCTGCTGACCGACGTCTTCTTCGAACTGGTGCTCATCGGCGCGCTGCACCACCGCGGCCTGCGGCGACTCAACATCGCGGCGTCGGATTTGGCCAAAATCAACCGGTTCGTCTGGATCCGCGACAAGGAACTGCGGCGCAAGCTGACTCCCGATTACGACTTCGGCTGTAAACGGCCGACCTGGTCCAACAGCTACTACCGTGCCCTGACCAAGCCGCACGTGCACCTCGAGACCAGCGGTATCGAGCGGATCGGGCCTGACGGCATCGTCACCGCCGACGGGAAGAAAGCCGTCCTCGACACCCTGGTGCTGGCCACCGGCTTCGACCTTTGGGAGGCCAATTTCCCGGCCTTCGAGGTGATCGGGCGCAACGGGCGCAACCTGGGCAAGTGGTGGCGGGAGAACAGGTTCCAGGCCTACCAGGGCGTGACCATACCGTTCTTCCCCAATTATCTGAGCCTGGTCAGTCCGTACG
>JAQTVU010000007.1:12244-21384 GCA_028706695.1 Mycobacterium sp. | reverse complement strand
GCTCTGCATCGTCGCCGGCGGTCACCTGGCGCCGCTCCTCCTCATCGCTTCGCTCTGCATCGTCGCCGGCGGTCACCTGGCGCCGCTCCTCCTCATCGCTTCGCTCTGCATCGTCGCCGGCGGTCACCTGGCGCCGCTCCTCCTCATCGCTTCGCTCTGCATCGTCGCCGGCGGTCACTTGCGATGACGCTAGCAGGGCCGCTCAGCCCCTTTCGGCCATCTCCAGCCGGGTGTCGCCATAGACTCGGGCCGGCCATGGACGCCAGCCGGCCGGCCAGGTGAGCGGCGCGCCGTTCGCCGCCCGCTCCACCACCGCCACCGTCCCGTCGTGCGTCCAGCCGTGCGGGCCCAGGGCGGCCAGCACCGTCTCGATGTCGGCGGCGGCCAGGTCATACGGCGGGTCGGCCAGCACAAGATCGAACGCCGACGTCGCCCCGGCCGCCAAGACGGTCGCCACCGTCGCCTGACGCAACGTCGCACCGGCCAGGCCCAGCGCCTCCACGTTGCGTGCGATGACCGCCGCGGTGCGCCGATCGGACTCCACGAACACCACGGACGCCGCCCCGCGCGACAGCGCCTCCAGCCCCAGCGCCCCGGAACCCGCGTAGAGGTCCAGCACCGCCATGCCGGTCAGATCCAGCCGCGTGGTCAGGATGTTGAACAGTGACTCGCGCACCCGATCGGTGGTCGGCCGGGTTCCCCGCGGCGGGACGGCGATGCGCCGCCCGCCGGCGACACCGCCGATGATCCGGGTCATCAGACACCTAGAGCAGCGTCGACCAGTAGTCCCAGAACCGCGCCACGATCAGCAGGAACACCGCGGTGAACCACAGCGCGACGATTGACCACCGCCACCGATACAGCACCCGCCACCCCCGCGCCCTCCGGGCCTGAAGCGCCGGACGGAATGCGATCGACGCGAACACCACCAGCAGCGTGACGGTGACCGCCCACACCACCATGCAGTACGGGCACAACTCGCCGATGCGGTACAGGCTCTGGAAGATCAGCCAGTGCACGAACGCTGCCCCGATCAGCGTCCCGACCGTCAACCCAATCCAATACCATTGCGGCATAGGCACTTTAGCCAGCGACAGCACACCGGTGACAACGACGACGGTGAAGGCCGCGATGCCGAGCAGCGGGTTGGGGAAGCCCAGTATCGACGCCTGCGGGGTGAGCATCACCGAACCGCAGGACAGCATCGGGCTGACGTTGCACGACGGCACGTACGATGGGTTGCGCAGGATCTCGATCTTTTCCACCGTCAGCATCGCGGAGGCCAGCAAACCGATCACCCCGCCGAGCAACACCCACCACGCGCTGGGGGCGGGGATGCCCGCCCGCGCAGGCGAATCCGGTCTCAGTTCGGCGGGATGTGCTGCCACCGCGGCCATCACGACGCCGCGGGCACGACGGCGGTGTCTATGCCCGGCACGTCGCCCACGATGTTCTTGATCTTGGCGACCAGCGCGTCGGGTGTCGACGGGTCGTAGTCGTCGCCGTTGAGTTTGACGGTCGGCGTCGCGGCGATGTGCGCGGCCGCCGCCTCGCCGGTCACCCGCGAGATGTACTTGCCGCTGTCGATGCATTCCGGGACCTTGCCCGCGGCGCCGGACTCCCGGGCAATTTCGATCAGCTTGGCGTTGTCGGGGAACTTGGGACCGCGTTCGCTGGGCTGGATGTCGCTGCTGAACAGGGCGGAATGAAAGCGGCGGAAGGCGCTGATCGACTCGTCGGCGACGCACAGGGCCGCCGCGCCGGCCCGCGACGAATAGTCCTGGTTTCTCGGGCTGTCCAGGATCGACACCAGGTTGTAGTCGGCCGCAATGGCACCGATGTCGATGAGCTTGGAGACCGTCGGCCCGAACGTGCGCTCGAAGTTGCCGCAGGCCGGGCACAGGAAGTCCTCGTAGAAGGAGACGACGGCTTTGGGCTTGTCGGTGCCGGGCTGGGTGACCAGCTTGCTCGACGTCACCCGCACCGTGTCGCCGGAACCGATGTTGCCGCCCTTCTTGTGGTGCGACGTCACGATGTAGAAGACCAGCGCGACCGCGAAGACGACGACGAACGCGGTGCCGCCGACCTGGACGAGTCGGCCGGATCTGCCTCCGCCGGCGGAGTTCAGGTCGAATCGCGGGGGACGTTTGGGTTTGTCGGCCACAGCTTCGCTGATCCTTCGGGTCGGGGGTTGTCCCGACCGCAGTCGGGCGACGGCGCCTCTAGAGTACCGGGCGGCTCACGCCCGGCTCAGGTGAGCGCGCAGCGCCGAGATCAGTTCGCTCGTCGCGACGGCGCTGCCCCCGCCCAGCGGGAACAGGCTGGCGAAGCCGTGCGTCAGCGAACGCATGCACCGCAGATCCACCGCGGTCCCGGCGGCCCGCAGCGCCGCCGCGTAGCTCTCGCCTTCGTCGCGCAGCGGGTCGAAACCCGCGACCGCGATCAGGGCCGGCGCCAGCCCGTGCAGCGAGTCGGCCAGCAGCGGAGATACCCGCGGGTCACCCGCGTCGAGCGGAGACTCCCGCAGGTATTGGGCGTGGAACCAGTCAAGGTCCCGCCGGGTAAGCAAGAAGCCGCGCGCGAACAGGCTGAGCGACCGGGTTTGCGCGGTGGCGTCGGTGCGCGGGTAGATCAGCCACTGCAGCGCGGGCACGGGGCCGCCTTCGTCGCGAGCCCGTTGGCACACCACGGCGGCCAGGTTGCCACCCATGCTGTCGCCGCCGACCGCGACCCGCCCGGGCGCCGCGCCCAGTTCCCCGGCGTGCTCGCAGGCCCAGACGAACGCGGCGTGGGCGTCCTCGACCGCGGCCGGGGCGGGATGCTCGGGAGCCCGCCGATAGGCGATCGAGAGCACATGGATGCCGGCGTCCCGGCACGTCAGCCGGCACAGCGCGTCGTGGGTGTCCAGATCGCCGATCACCCAGCCGCCGCCGTGGTAGAAGACCAGCATCGGCACGGCCGCGCCGCCGGCCGGACGGTAGTGGCGCGCCGGGATCGGACCGGCCGGCCCGGGCAGCGACAGCTCCTGCACGTCGACGTGAATCTGCGGGCCGGGGAAGCCGACCATCATCTCGTGCAATTGGGCCCGGGACGCCGCGGCATCGTCCTTGACCACCAGCCCGTCGACGCCGACCGCCCGCAGGCCCGACAGCATCAGCTGCAGCGTGGGATCGAGCGTGTTCCCGTCGATGACGACCGATCGACCGCGAAACAGAGCCCGTTTTGCGACGTCCGGTATCCACGGAATCGCCTTGGCCCCGACGGTGGCGACCGCCCCCTGCACGCGGCCGGTCAGGCACGTCGGCGCACGTTTCGTCCCGCATTGCAGGCCTTGCTCGCCAGGCACACTCTCTGTCATGGACCGCTCCCTCGAAGAAAACTGCCTAATGCCGAACGACGGGTCATCGATCCCCGGCGTCGGGGCCGGGGGTGTTCACGCCCAGGCCAGCGCGCCGCGCAACCAACTGTAGGTGCTGCGTCGCGAGCACCGCCGGGCGGCGATCCGTCCGCCGGTCATCGCCGTTGCCGGCGGAACCGCGCACACCCGCGCAGGTGCTGATTCGCTGGGCTGCTCAGCTGGGTAAGATCGTGGCCCGAGTCGGTGAACCACACGATTGCGAGTAACTTCGACGTGTTCGGCCTCCAGCTAGCGCCGAGCGGATGGCGCGGATCTCCTAGCTGGACCGCGGAGCCCGGCTTGGCGCAAACCCACGGACCTTCAATTTCACAGGTAGGTGAATGACGTTGACTGGCGATTCGGGTGCCGCCACACCCTCGGTAGCTCTCAATGACGAAAACACGATGCCGGTTCTGGGTCTCGGCGTCGCCGATTTGTCGGACGACGAGGCCGAACGCGCGGTGTCGGCGGCGCTGCAGATCGGCTGCCGGCTCATCGACACCGCCGCCGCCTACGGCAACGAAGCCGGCGTCGGCCGCGCGATCGCGGCCTCCGGCATCCCGCGGGCGGAGCTTTTTCTCACCACCAAGCTGGCCACCGCCGACCAGGGCTTCACCAGCGCCCAGGAGGCCTGCAACGCCAGCCTGGAGCGACTCGGCCTGGACTACGTCGATCTGTACCTCATTCACTGGCCGGCCCCCGCGCTGGGCAAATACGTGGACGCCTTCGGCGGCCTGATCCAGTCCCGCGGGGAAGGCCACGCCCGCTCGATCGGCGTCTCCAACTTCACCGAAGACCAACTGAGCACCCTGATCGACCTGACCTTCGTCACCCCGGCGGTCAACCAGATCGAGCTGCACCCGCTGTTCAACCAGGACGACATGCGCAAGTCGAACGCGCAGCACAACGTGGTGACCCAGTCCTACACACCGCTGGCGCTGGGCCGACTGATGGGTAATCCGACGGTGACCTCGATCGCCGGCAACTACGGCAAGACCCCGGCACAGGTGCTGCTGCGGTGGAACCTGCAGCTGGGCAACGCGGTGGTCTTCCGTTCGGCCGACGCCGAGCACATCGCCGGCAACATGGACGTCTTCGACTTCGAACTGGCCGCCGAGCACCTGGATGCGATCAACGGCCTCAACGATGGCACCCGGTTGCGGCCGGACCCGGATACCTTCACCGGCGCCTGATCCGTCGTCCGCGACGGCGAATCCCCGGCTATCCCGCCGGGCAGGTGGCCGCGGCCTGCCGCAGCACGCCAGATGACGCCTGGTCTACCGGCAACTGGTAGCCACGCAGCACGGCGATGAACTGCATGGCGTACTGGCAGTCGAACGCGGTGTTGGGCGGCATCCACTGCGCCGGCGGCTTGTCGCCCTTGTCCTCGTTGGCCTGGCCCTCGACGGCCAGCAGGTTGGCCGGGTCATTGGCAAAACGCAGCCGCTCGGCCGGCGGCCAGCCGTTGGCGCCCATATCCCACGCGTACGCCAGCGGGACGATGTGGTCGATCTGCACCGACTGGCCCACCTTGGCCCCACGCTGGAACGTGATCGTCTTGTTCGTGTACGGATCGTGCAAGGTGCCGGTGGCCACCGCGTCCGGGCAGCGCTTGATCGACACGTAGGTCTTGTCGACGAGGTCGCGGTCGAGGATGTCGTCGCGGGTGTCGCAGCCGTTGTGCCCCAGCGGGGCGTCGTTGTTGTCGTCCCACGCGTCGCCGAACGCCGCCCTGCGGTAGTCATAGCGGTGGAGTCGCTGCGGCAGCACAGCAATTCCGGTCAGCACGTCGGCGCCGGGCTGCACCGTCGGGACGTCCGCGCGGGCGGCGACCTGAGCACGCCTGGCCGCCGACGATCCCAGCGTCTGGTAGGCGACCACCAAGGCCAGCAATGCGAGCGCCGACAACCACAGCAGCATCTTGCGGGTCATATGCGCCGCTCCTCCTCATGACTTGTCCAGGTATTCGATGCGGTCGGTGTCGGTGAACGGCGCCGCCAGCTGGGCCAATCCGGGCTGCGCGGAGTCCTGCGCGAAGGCTCGGATGCAGAACTCACGGGCCGCCTCGATGACGTCGCGATGGTCGGCCAGCGACAGCAGGCGCAGATTGATCGCGCGGCCGGACTGGTTGCGTCCCAACACATCTCCCTCACGGCGCTCCTGGAGGTCCAAATCGGCGAGGGCGAACCCGTCCATGGTCGCAGCGACGGCAGACAGCCGCTGACCCGCCCGCGAACCCGGCGGAACCCAGGTGACCAGCAGACACAGGCTGGAGTGCTCGCCACGTCCGATACGGCCCCGCAGCTGGTGCAATTGGCTGATCCCGAACCTGTCGGCGTCCATCACCAGCATGATGGTGGCGTTGGGGACGTCCACGCCCACCTCGATGACGGTGGTGGACACCAGCACATCGACGTCTCCCGCCCGGAACGCCGCCATCACGGCGTCCTTCTCGTCGGCCGACAGCCGCCCGTGCATCAGCCCCAGCCGCAGGCTCGCCAGCTCGCCGGCGCGCAGCCGGGAGAAGACACCCACCGCGGTCGCCGCGGGCCGCGCCGGCTGCTCACCGTCCTGCGGTCCCTTGTGCGGCTCGTCCGTTTCGTCGATGCGGGGCACCACCACATACGCCTGCCGGCCGGCGCCGACCTCCTCGATGATGCGCTGCCAGGCGCGCTGCAGCCATGCCGGCTTGTCCTCGACGAAGATGACGTTGGTGGTGATCGGTCGGCGCCCGCGCGGAAGCTCGCGCAGCATCGAGGTCTCCAGATCGCCGTAGACGGTCAGCGCCACGGTGCGCGGTATCGGCGTCGCGGTCATCACCAGCAGGTGCGGTGTGATACCGGCAGGCGCTTTGGCGCGCAACCGATCTCGTTGTTCCACGCCGAACCGGTGTTGCTCGTCGACCACCACCATGCCCAGGTTGCGGAATACCACCGCGTCCTGCAGCAACGCATGGGTGCCGACGACGATCCCGGCCTGGCCGCCGGCGACCTCGGCCCGGACTTGCTTCTTCTGCGCCGCCGTCATGGAGCCGGTGAGCAGCACCACCCGGGTGGCCGCCTCACCGGCGCCGTCCGCCCCGCCCAGCTGCCCCGCCATGCCCAATGGGCCCAGCACGTCGCAGATCGACCGATAATGTTGGCCGGCAAGGACTTCCGTGGGCGCCAGTAGCGCACACTGGTAACCCGCGTCGACCAGCTGCAGCATCGCGAGCACCGCGACGATGGTCTTGCCCGAGCCCACCTCGCCCTGCAGCAGGCGGTTCATCGGCTGGGTGCCCGAGAGTTCCCGCTCGAACACGTCGAGGACGGTGCGCTGGCCTTCCGTCAGTTCGAACGGCAAGCGATGCAACAGCTCTGACGCCAGTCCGCCGGGCCGGGGCGGTGCCGGGGGCCCCGATTCCGATAACGCGCTGTGCCGGCGCGTCACCAGCGCCCACTGCAGGCCCACGGCCTCGTCGAAGGTCAGTCGCTCGCGCGCCCGGCGCCGCGCGGACTCGCTTTCGGCGAGATGGATGTCGCGCAGCGCCTGGTCTTCGGAGACCAGTCCGCAGGCGTCGCGCAGGTCGGCCGGCAGCGGGTCGTCCACCGGATCGAGAACGTCGAGCACCTGCCGCACACATCGGAAGATGTCCCAGCTCTGCACCTTGGTGCTGGCCGGATAGATCGGGAAGAAGCGGCGCTGGAACGCCTCCATCTGCAGCTCGCCGGTGGTGACCTGTGAGGCGATCGCGATGTTCTTCAGCGACCGGGTGCCGACGTTCCTGCCGTCCGGCGAGTCGAGGATGAGGTACGCCGGATGCGTGAGTTGCATGACGTTGCGGAAGAAGCCGACTTCCCCCGACAGCATCACCTTGGTGCCCTTCCGGAGGTCCTTCATGATGTAGTTGGCGTTGAAGAACGTGGCGGTCACCCTGCTGCGGCCGGAGCCGACGGTGATGCGGTGACACATCTTCTTCCGGTTCTTGCGCATCGGGAAGGATTCGGTCTCGGCGATCGTGTCGACGATCGTGATGTGCTCGCCGGCCGGCGGGCGCTGGCCCTCGGCGCTCCAGCGGGTCGCGCCCTCGGTGTAGCTGCGCGGGTAGTGGCGCAGCAGGTCGTCGACGGTGCGGACGCCGAAGGCCTCGTCGAGCTCATCGGCGGCCTTGGCGCCCAGAACATAGTGCAGCCGGTCGCTGAGCGATACCACCGCTACTCGACCCCGATCAACAGCGCGTCACCGCGGTGACCGGTGCGGTAGATCACCAGCTCGGTGCCCGGGTGATGGTCGTGCATGTGGTCCTGCAGGATGTCGCCGACGGCGACGACGTCGGCCTCGGTCTCGATGCCGGCGCCCACCAGCACCGTCACCAGGTCGCCGCCGGCGGCCAGCAGCAGGTCGAGCAGCCCGATCGCCGCCCCGATCGCGTCCGGGGCCACGACCAGCACCTCGTCGCCGGCGATGCCTAAGCCGTCACCCGGCCGGCAGCGGCCCGCCCAGGTCAGCGCGCTTTCCGCGGCGATGCGCACCGACCCGTGCCGCGCGGCACCGGCGGCGCGGGCCATGGTGAAACCGTCGTCGACGGCCGGCCTGCCCGGCTCGTGGACGGCCAGCGCCGCGAGCCCCTGCACCATCGACCCCGTCGGTATCGGAACCACCTCGATGCCCCAACCGATGGCCGCGGTGCAGCCGGCCACCAGCTCCTCGGCGGCCACGTAGCCGTTGGGCAGCACCATCACCTGGGCGGCGGCGGTGTCGACCACCCCGCGCATCAGCTGGTGGGCGCTGACCTGGGTGGCCGGATGGGCCGCGGCCGGGTCGGGCCGCAGCACGCAGGCGCCTTCACCGGCGAACAGTTCGGCGGCACCCTCCCCGTCGACGACGGCCAGCACCGCCCGTTCCCGCGTCCAACTGCCCGTCGGCAACCCGGTGGCTCCCGAACTCAGCACCGAGACCACGATCCGGCTCAGGGTCCCGGCCTCCAGACCGGCTTCGATGGCGGCGCCGGCGTCGTCGGTGTGCACGTGCACGGAGTAACTGTCGGGAGCGCCGGCCTGGGCGGCCGCGATGGCCACCGAATCGCCCAGCTCGCCCAGCCGGTCACGCAACGCGTCCGCGGCCGCGCGGAAGCACCCGTCCAGCCGGTACATCACCTCGAACTGCGGCGCCGGCCGCTCGGCGGATGATCCCGGCTGCGGCGCGCGCGGCGACGGCTCGTAGACGGAGCGGGCCGGCGCCTGACCGGTGATCGTCGAACGCAGCGCATCCAGCAGGACCAGCAAACCCCGCCCACCGGCATCGACCACACCGGCGTCGGCGAGCACCTGGAGCTGCTCGCGGGTCTTTTCCAGCGCGACCACCGCCGCGTCGCCGGCCGCGATGATCGCCGGCGCCAGCCCGTCGCCGGCGCACTCCGTGACGGCCTCGGCGGCCGCCCGCAACACCGAGACGATGGTCCCGGACACCTCTTGGCCGCCCATCGAGGTGATGACCAGGTCCACGGCGCGCTGCAACGCCGCCCCCAGCATGGCCGCGTCCATCTCGGGCAATTCCCCGCCGCCGTCGGCCGCCGCGGCCGCGGTCGCGTCGGCGACGCCCCGCAAGATCTGCGACAGGATCACCCCCGAGTTGCCGCGGGCGCCGTTCAGGGCGCCGGCCGAAAGGGCGGCCGCGACGCGGGCGACGCATCCACCGCCGCCGTCGGCACCGGCTGCCGCGTTCGCCTCCGCCAGCGCCGAACGCATGGTGAACAGCATGTTGG
>JAQTVU010000007.1:796-12234 GCA_028706695.1 Mycobacterium sp. | reverse complement strand
GAGCCGGTTGATCTCGTCGATGTGGGTGATCAGGTCACTGACGGCGGTGTGCGCCCAGTCCCGCAGGGCCAGCGCGTCCAGCGCCCGATCCTGCGACGTATCGGACGTGCCCACGTGACCCACCTCCTTCGCGCCGGCCTCCGGTGGGCGCCAGCGTAGCCCGATTGAGCCTAGTCATCGGCGGCGACAGCGGCGGCCGTAAGCTGCCGGTCAGGCGGTAAGCGTTTTGGTGGTTGCCCCGACAGTCGGTATTCTGGGCTGGCCCGGGCCGACCCGGCTGTCCCGGCCAGCCCGCCGGGCCCCCGAGATTTGAGGAGCGTTGAACATGGCCGCCGTGTGCGATATCTGCGGGAAGGGCCCCGGCTTCGGCAAGTCGGTGTCGCATTCTCACCGCCGCACCAGCCGCCGGTGGGACCCCAACGTCCAGACCGTGCACGTCGTCACCCGTCCCGGCGCCAACAAGCAGCGCCTCAACGTCTGCGCCTCATGCATCAAGGCCGGTAGGGTGGTCCGGGGCTAGCAGCGTCCGCAGATGACGGCAACATCGTCGAATGAGCCGGTACCGCAACCGATATCACGCAGCTGAGGGAACGGCTCGATGCGGTGGCCCAGCCGCCGGTGGGTCGGACCCGACGCCGCGGTCAGGGCAGCCGCCAATCGACCGGCTCGGCACCGAGTTCTTCCAGCAGCCGGTTGGCCCGGCTGAACGGGCGCGAGCCGAAGAACCCGCGAGACGCCGACAGCGGTGAGGGATGCGGCGACTCAATGGCCACGCAATTGCCTTTGGCGAGAATGGCTTTCAGCGTCGACGCGTCACGCCCCCACAGGATGGCCACCAGCGGCTGCGGGCGGGTGGCCAGTGCGCGGATCGCGCAGTCGGTCACCGCTTCCCAGCCCTTGCCCCGATGCGACGCCGGCCTGTTGGGCCGCACCGTGAGCACCCGGTTCAGCAGCAACACCCCGCGCTGCGCCCACGGCGTCAGATCGCCGCATGCGGGCGGGGGATGACCCAGGTCGGCGGTGTACTCGTCGAAGATGTTGGCCAGGCTGCGCGGCAGCGGACGCACCTCCGGGGCCACCGAGAAGCTCAGCCCCACGGCGTGTCCCGGCGTCGGGTACGGGTCCTGGCCGACGATCAGCACGCGGACGCCGTCGAACGGGAAAGTGAAGGCACGCAACACGTTCGGCCCCGCCGGCAGATAGCCTCGCCCGGCGGCGACCTCGGCGCGCAAGAACTGCCCCATGCGGGCCACCTGGTCGGCGACCGGCTCCAGCGCGTCCGCCCAGCCGGGTTCGACGAGTTCCTTCAGCGGCCGCGCGGTCACCGCGCAGCGCCCACCGGGTAGCCGGTCACCGCGCCACCCTAGCTTCACGAGCCGTCATGAGCCTTGGTAAGCCTGCCAGCCCGCGTACCCGCTCCAGTGCCGCCCGTCGACGAGCACCCGGGCCGGGCCGTCCAGCACCCGCCCGATCACGCGCCACCCGGTCGGCACCGCACCGGCGAAACAGGCCGCCAGGGCGTGGTCTTCACCGCCGCCCAGCACCCACGACCACGCGTCGGCGCCCACGGCGCCCGCCGCCGCGCTGAGCGCGTCGTGGTCCGCGGCCAACGCCGCGGTGGACACGTCGACACCGACGCCCGAGGCTTCGGCGACGTGCCGCAGGTCGGCGATCAACCCGTCGGAGACGTCGATCATCGCCTGGGCCGCCGCGGCCGCGGCCGCCATCCCCTGGCCGTACGGCGGCTCGGGCACCAGATGCCGGCGCCGCAATTCATCGAACCCGCCAATCCTCTTGTCCCACAAGGCAAAACCGGCGGCGGAGCGGCCCAGGTCGCCGGCCACGGCCAGCACCGAGCCGGGTTCGGCCCCGGACCGCAACACCGGCGGACGGCCCCGCAGATCGCCCAGCACCGTCACCGACACCACCCACTGCGGGCAGCTGACAAGGTCGCCGCCGGCGATGCCCGCCCCGATCCGCCCCGCCTCGTCCCACATTCCGTCAACCAGCGCGTCCGCGTCCGCCACCGCCGTCTCGGCGGGCGCCCCGAATCCGACCACGAAAGCCGTGGCCCGCCCGCCCATCGCCTCGATGTCGGCGGCGTTCTGGGCGATCGCCTTGCGACCGACGTCGTAGGGCGTCGACCAGTCCAGCCGGAAATGCCGGTCCTGCACGAGCATGTCGGTCGACACCAGGGTGCGCCCGTCGCCGGCGGACACCACCGCCGCGTCGTCGCCGGGCCCCAGCTGCACCTCGGCGGGCTGTCGGCGGCCGTGCACCAACCGGTCGATGACGGCGAATTCGCCGAGCTGCCGCAGGGTCGCCTCGCGGTGCGCGTGGTCGCTCACCCCCCGCCTCCTTGCCCCGGTAGTCGTGCGGATCTGCGGTACGTTGGGTCCCTGCCGACCGCGCCAGTGTATGAGATGGGAGGTGCCCGGGCGGTGATGGCCGGTTCGGATGCCGAGACGGGACCGCCGCGCACGGTCCTGATCGCCGCGGTGGCGCTGGCCGTCGCGACGACCGGCGCGATCCTGGTCTTCGCCGCCTCCCGGCAGGCGCGGCCGCAACCGGTCGTCCTTCCCGCGGTCCCGGCGCCGCAGGCCGCCGGTGCCGCATGCCTGGCGCTGCAGCGGGCGCTGCCGCAGCGGCTCGGGGCCTACCGGCGCGCGCCCATCGCGCCACCGGTGCCCGAGGGCGCAGCCGCGTGGCGGTCCGGGACGTCCGACGAGCCGGTGGTGCTGCGCTGCGGACTCGACCGCCCCGCCGACTTCGTGGTGGGATCGCCGATCCAGGTGGTCGACCGGGTGCAGTGGTTTCGGGCGCCCGACCCGCAATCCGCCGGTGGCGCCGGCAGGTCCACCTGGTACACGGTGGACCGGCCGGTGTATGTGGCGCTGACGCTGCCGTCGGGTTCGGGACCGACGCCGATCCAGGAGGTCTCCGAGGTGGTCGACCGCACCATCGCGGCGGTGCCCATCAACCCGGGGCCGGCCCGCTAGCGCAGCCCGACGCCGCGGGCCAGGGCGGTGTCGATCATCGTCGCCAGCAGGGTCGGATAGTCCACCCCGCTGGCCGCCCACATCCTCGGGTACATCGAGATCGTGGTGAACCCCGGCATGGTGTTGATCTCGTTGATCACCGGCCCCGCCTCGGTGAGGAAGAAGTCGACCCGGGCCAGCCCCTGGCAGTCGATAGCCCTGAATGCCCGGATCGCCAGGCCGCGTAGGGCATCGGCGATGTCGTCGTCGACCTTGGCGGGCACGTCCAACTCGGCGGCGTCGTCGAGGTATTTGGTCGCGAAGTCGTAGAAGCAATCCTCGCGCCCCTGCACCCCGGCCACCCGGATCTCCCCCGGGATGCTGGCTTCGACCGTGCCGTCCGGCATTTCGAGCACGCCGCACTCCAGCTCGCGGCCGTCGACCGCCGCCTCGACGATCACCTTGGGATCGTGGCGGCGGGCGGCGGCGACGGCGGCGGGCAACCGGTCCCAGCTCGTTACCCGGCTGACGCCGATCGACGAGCCGCCCCGGGCGGGCTTGACGAATACCGGCAAACCCAGCCGGTCGCGCTCCCCGGCGTCCAGCGTGGCGCGCGACGGACGCAGCACCGCATGCGCGCCCACCGGCAGCGCCTCGGCGGCGAACAACTTCTTGGTGAACTCCTTGTCCATGCCGGCGGCGCTGGCCAGCACACCGGCGCCGACATAGGGCACACCGGCCAGTTCGAGCAGACCCTGGATCGTCCCGTCTTCGCCGTAGGGGCCGTGCAGCACCGGAAACACCACGTCCACCGACGCCAGGACAGCACCGGCGCGTGGCGCAAGTGACACCAGCTGGCCGCTCCGCCGTGGATCGGCGGGCAGGGCCAGCTCGATGCCCGACCCGATGGTCACCTCCGGCAGGTGCCCGTCGGCGATCGCCAGCGCATCGGGGTCGGCGTCGGTGAGCACCCACGAACCCTGCCGGGTGATCCCGACCGCGATGACGTCGAACCGCCGCGGGTCCAGGTTGCGCAGGATGCTGCCCGCCGACACGCACGAGATGGCGTGCTCGTTGCTGCGCCCGCCGAACACGACCGCGACGCGCACGCGGTCACCGGGGGACCCGGCGCGCTCGCTGGCGTTCACAACCGCAGAGGCTACCGGGTGGCGGGCCCGGCGGTCGGTTGCCGGGCCGCCGGCTGGGGCTTCACTCGGGCTTCGTGCTGCGGCCCAGCAGCAGCGCGATCGCCTCGTCCACCGACAGCCCCTTGTGGCACACGCGGTGCACGGCGTCGGTGAGCGGCATCTCGACGTCGTAACTGGACGCCAGGGCGAGCACCGACCGGCACGTGGTGACCCCCTCGACGACATTGGCTTCTCCCCCACCGGCCTCTCCCCCACCGGCCTCTCCCCCACCGGCCTCTTTCCCACCGGCCTCTGCGCCACCGGCCTGCAACGCCGACTGCACGGTCGCGCCCCGGCCCAGGCGTTCACCGAAGGAGCGGTTGCGTGAGTACGGCGAGGTGCACGTCGCCACCAGGTCACCCACACCCGCCAGGCCGGCCAGCGTCGCGGCCTTGGCCCCGAGTGCGATGCCCAGCCGCATGATCTCCGCCAGCCCGCGGGTAATGATCGCCGCGGCGGTGTTTTCGCCGAGCCCGACGCCGGCCGCCATCCCGCACGCGAGCGCGATGACGTTCTTGCATGCCCCGCCGATTTCGGTGCCGATGACGTCGCTGTTGGTGTAGGGCCGGAAATAGCCGCTGTTCACCATGCGCTGCAGGGCCACCGCACGTCCGGAATCGCTGCACGCGACGACGGTCGCGGCGGGCTGGCACTTGGCGATTTCGCCGGCCAGGTTCGGCCCGGAGATCACCGCCGCCTGCGCGGCGTCCACGCCGGTCACCGAGACGATGACCTGACTCATCCGCATCAGGGTGCCCAGCTCGATGCCCTTGGCAAGGCTGACCAGGGTCGCGCCGTCGGCCAGCATCGGGGCCCACCGCTCGAGATTGGTTCGCATCGTCTGCGCCGGCACCCCCAGCAGCACGGTCGACGCGCCGGCCAGTGCCTCGCCCGCCTCCGCGGTGGCGCGGATGCCCGGCGGCAGCAACGTCCCGGGCAGGTAGTCGGGGTTGTAACGGGTGACGTTGATCTGCTCGGCGATGTCGGGTCGCCGGGCCCACAGCATGACTTCCCCGCCCGCGTCGACGAGCACCTTGGCCAGCGCCGTGCCCCATGCGCCGGCGCCCATCACCGCCACGGCCCCCGTCGTGCCGGACATGTACCACCCCCGGGTTTCTCATCGGCGCTTCTCGTCGGCCCACCTGTGCGGCCGCTAAACCGTAGAACAGCGACGGTACGGGCGTCACGCGAGCGTGCCGCGCTGGCAGGATGACTTCATGACGGGCAAACGTGGCCACGGCGCGGGTGGCCCCGGAGACGTGGCGCTGATCATTGCCGTCAAGCGGCTGGCCGCCGCCAAGACCAGGCTGGCACCGGTCTTCTCGGCCCCGACCCGCGAGAACGTGGTGCTGGCCATGTTGGTGGACACGCTGACCGCCGCGACCCGCGTCGACGCACTCGGCTCCATCACCGTGGTCACACCCGACGAGGTCGCGGCCGCCGCGGCGGCCCGGCTGGGAGCCGATGTGCTGGCCGACCCGACGCCCGGGGGCCACGGCGACCCGCTGAACTACGCGATCAACGCCGCCGCCGCAGCGGTGACCGGATCGTTTCCCAACCTTGTTGTGCTGCAAGGGGATTTACCAGCACTGCAAACGCAGGAGCTCGCCGAGGCGATCGCCGAGGCGCGCCGGCATCGGCGCAGCTTCGTCGCCGACCGGCTGGCGACGGGAACCTCCACGCTGTGCGCGTTCGGGACCGCGCTCGACCCTCAGTTCGGGCCGGACTCGTGCGTGCGGCACCGCCGTTCGGGCGCGATCGAGCTGACGGGTGCGTGGCCAGGCCTGCGCTGCGATGTCGACACCCCCGCCGACCTGGCGGCCGCCCACCGCCTCGGGATCGGGGCCGCGACCGCCCGCGCCATCGCCCAACGCTGACCGCACCGCTTGCTGCCCGCGCCGTGAACTCACCCCGGACGCCGCGTTGCTGCCTTCCCGGCACTGGCAGCACCGGGGGTGATGAGGAATGATCTCTGGGTGACCGATATCGAAGCGCAAGCCCGGGCCAACGAGGCCATGTGGCACCCAGGCGACTCCGCCGTGTCAGCGCCGCCGGCGGCGACCCCGGCCGCGCTCGGCGGCGAGTTGCCCCAAGACCGTTACCTGAACCGGGAACTGAGCTGGCTGGACTTCAACGCGCGCGTCCTGGCGCTGGCCGCAGATAATTCGTTGCCACTGCTCGAGCGCGCCAAATTCCTGGCGATCTTCGCGTCCACCCTGGATGAGTTCTACATGGTGCGGGTGGCCGGTCTCAAGCGCCGCGACGAGATGGGTCTGTCGGTGCGGTCCGCCGACGGCCTCACACCGGGCGAGCAACTGGACCTGATCGGCGCGGAGACCCAGCTGATCGCGACCCGGCACGCCCGGGTGTTCCTCGACTCGGTGCGGCCGGCGCTCGCCGAGGAGGGCATCCATCTGGTCACCTGGGCCGAGTTGAATCAGGCTGAGCAGGACCAACTGTCGACATATTTCAACGATCAGGTGTTCCCGGTTCTGACGCCGCTGGCCGTGGACCCGGCCCACCCGTTCCCGTTCGTCAGCGGGCTGAGCCTGAACCTGGCCGTCACCGTCAAGCAGCCCGAGGACGGCGGCCAGCACTTCGCCCGTGTCAAGGTGCCCGACAATGTCGATCGCTTCGTCGCGCTCGAAAGCCTCACCGGCGCAGACGGGATCGAGGCGCAGACCGCGGTGCGGTACCTGCCGCTGGAGGAGTTGATCGCCGCCTTCCTTCCGGCGCTTTTCCCGGGCATGGAGATCGTCGAGCATCACGCGTTCCGCATCACCCGCAACGCCGATTTCGAGGTCGACGAGGATCGCGACGAAGACCTGTTGAAGGCGATGGAGCGGGAATTGGCGCGCCGGCGATTCGGTAAGCCGGTGCGGCTGGAGGTCGCCGACGACATGACCGAAAGCATGCTCGGGCTGTTGCTGCGTGAACTCGACGTCGATCCCGGGGACGTCGTCGAAGTCCCGGGGCTGCTGGATCTCTCGGCGTTGTGGCAGATCTACGGCCTCGATCGCCCGGCGCTCAAGGACCGGGCATTCGTGCCGGCCACCCATCCGGCCTTCGCCGACCGGGAGACCCCGAAGAGCATCTTCGCGACGCTGCGCGAAGGCGATGTGCTGGTACATCATCCGTACGACTCGTTCTCCACCAGCGTGCAGCGCTTCATCGAACAGGCCGCCGCGGACCCCGACGTGCTGGCGATCAAACAGACGCTGTACCGCACGTCGGGTGACTCCCCGATCGTCCGGGCGCTGATCGACGCCGCCGAAGCCGGAAAACAAGTGGTGGCACTGGTCGAGATCAAGGCGCGCTTCGACGAGCAGGCCAACATTCGCTGGGCACGCGCACTCGAGCAGGCGGGCGTGCATGTGGCGTATGGGTTCGTCGGCCTCAAGACGCACTGCAAGACGTGTCTGGTGGTGCGCCGGGAAGGGTCGGCGATTCGGCGCTACTGCCATGTGGGGACCGGCAATTACAACAGCAAGACCGCGCGGCTGTACGAGGACGTCGGCCTGCTCACGGCCGCTCCGGACATCGGCGCGGACCTGACCGACCTGTTCAACTCGCTGACCGGCTATTCCCGGAAACTGTCCTACCGCAACCTGTTGGTGGCCCCGTACGGCATTCGCACGGGCATCGTCGAACGCGTCGAGCGCGAGATCGCCGCACATCGCGAAAGGGGCGACGGGCGAATCCGGATGAAGATGAATGCGCTCGTCGACGAACAGGTCATCGATGCGCTGTATCAGGCGTCGCGGGCCGGCGTGCGGGTCGAGATCGTGGTGCGCGGCATCTGCGCACTGCGCCCGGGCGCCGAGGGCTACTCCGAGAACATCGTGGTCCGCTCGATTCTCGGCCGCTTCCTGGAACACTCGCGAATCGTCCATTTCCGCAACATCGACGAGTTCTGGATCGGCAGCGCCGACATGATGCACCGCAATCTCGACCGGCGCGTCGAGGTGCTGGCGCAGGTCAAGGATAAGCGGCTGACCGCGCGGCTGGACGACTTGTTCAAATCCGCGCTCGACCCGTCCACCCGGTGTTGGGAGCTGCGGACCGACGGGCAGTGGATCGCCCTGCCGCAGGACGGCCGCATCGTGCGCGACTACCAGGAATCGCTGATGGATCGGCATCGCAGCGCCTGAGCCATAGCGCCTGAGCCATGTGGTAGCTTCCTGCGCACGGCCGCCGATCGGGCGCGACTCCGAAAAGGCACGATCAGAGCCCAATTGACCTGCAGGAGCGAAGTTGCCGATCCAGAACCCGCCCGCCGCTCGGCGCTCCGGGAGCCGGATCGTGTACGCCGCGGGCGCGGTATTGTGGCGAACCGCCGGCGTGGGCGTCGAGATCGCGGTGATTCACCGCCCCCGTTACGACGACTGGTCGCTTCCCAAGGGCAAAGTCGATCCCGGTGAGACGGCCCCGGTGGCCGCCGTCCGCGAGGTTTTCGAGGAGACCGGTCATCGCGCCATCCTCGGCCGGCGGCTCCAATCGGTGAGTTATCCGATCGTCCAGGGCGTCAAAAAGGTGTACTACTGGGCGGCGCGCAGCACCGGCGGCAATTTCACACCGGGCAACGAGGTGGACGAGCTGGTGTGGCTGCCGACCGCGGACGCGGCGCCGGAGCTGACCTATGCGCATGATCGGAAAGTGCTGCGCCGCTTCGAAGCCGAGCCGGCGGACACCCATTCCGTGCTGGTGGTCCGGCACGGCACGGCCGGCCGCAAATCCCGGTTCGAAGGGAACGACGCGCTGCGGCCGTTGGACAAGCGCGGACGCGCCCAGGCCGAGGCGCTGGTCGGGCAGCTGATGGCCTTCGGTGCCACCGACGTCTACGCGGCCGACCGGCTCCGCTGCCATCAGACCGTCGAACCGCTTGCCGCCGAATTGGGGGTGCCGGTTCACAATGAGCCGGCACTGACCGAGGAGTCCTACGCCAAGAACGCCAAGCGTGGCCGGCAGCGGGTGCTGCAGATCGCCGCGCAGCCGGGAACGCCGGTGATCTGCACTCAGGGCGAGGTGGTTCCGGATCTGATCGCCTGGTGGTGCGCACGCTACGGCTTGAAACCCGGCGGGTCGGGCAACCGCAAGGGCAGCACCTGGGTGCTGTCGCTAGCGGCCGGCCGGCTGATCTCCGCCGACTACATCGGCGGGGCATTGGCCGCCAACGTCCGGGCCTGACACGCGAACGTCGCGTCTGCGGCGACTACTTACGGCCGCGCCGTGCGGTCGTCTTCTTGGCGGGAGCCTTGGCGGGAGTCTTGGCGGGAGTCTTGGCGGCAGCCTTGCGTGGCGAAGCCTTGGTGGTGGCCGTCGTCGCCTTCTTGGCGGTCGCCTTGGTCGCGGTCCTCTTGGCCGGGGTCTTGGCCGGGGCCTTCTTGGCGGTCGCCTTGGCCGCGGCCTTCTTGGCCGGGGCCCTGGTCGCGGCCTTCTTGGCGGGGGCCTTCTTCGCCGCCGCCTTCCTGGCCGCACTCGCCGCCGCGACACCGCGCTTCACGGCGGGACCCTCCGCCGGGAGGCGCTGCGCGCCAGACACAACCGCCTTGAATTGGGCACCGGGCCGGAATGCCGGGACCGACGTCGGCTTCACCTTCACCGTCTCACCGGTGCGCGGGTTACGGGCCACCCGGGCGGCGCGGCGGCGCTGTTCGAAAACACCGAACCCGGTAATGGTGACGCTGTCGCCCCTGTGCACCGCACGCACAATTGTGTCGACGACATTCTCGACGGCCGCGGTGGCCTGCCGACGGTCCGAGCCCATTTTCTCGGTGAGCACGTCAATGAGCTCTGCTTTGTTCATCCAAACCCTCCGAAGCCAGTGGTCCTCGCTTTTTGAACCGACTAGTGGACACGGTAAACCCTCGCGTAGCAAATTTCCAAGAGCCACGCGCAATTTCACGGCCGGGCGACCGGCATTTCCGCAATCCGCTTGCCGCCCTTGACCGGTGGTGACACCCCGGAATCGGCTCGGCGACGTCCGCGGTCAGGACCCGAATTCAGTCGCCGTGGCCCCTTCAGGAGTCGGCACAGTGCGCGGCTTCCATTGCGGGTTTACCGCTTCGAAAGCCTCGATTTCGTCGAGTTTGCGCAGCGTAAGGGCTATATCGTCGAGCCCTTCGAGCAGCCGCCAGGCGGTGTGATCGTCAATCTTGAACGGCAACACCACCGTTCCAGCGGTGACATTTCGATCTTGAAGATTGACAGTGATTTCAAAGCCCGGGCTCTGCTCGATCAGCTTCCAAAGAAGTTCCACACCGTCTTGAGAAACTTCGGCCGCCAGCAGCCCCGCCTTGCCGGCGTTCCCCCGAAATATGTCACCGAAGCGGGACGAGATGACCACCCGGAACCCGTAGTCCATGAGTGCCCAGACGGCATGCTCACGCGACGACCCGGTCCCGAAATCCGGCCCGGCGACCAGCACTGAGCCCCGATCGAAAGGGCTGAGGTTGAGCACAAATGACGGATCTGAGCGCCAGTTCGCGAACAATCCGTCCTCGAAACCGGTTCGGGTGACACGCTTCAGAAACACCGCCGGAATGATCTGGTCGGTGTCGACATTGGACCGGCGCAGGGGCACGCCGATGCCGGTGTGGGCGCGAAATGCTTCCATGCTCTTCCCCTTGTCGTCAGTTCAGGTCCGCCGGAGCGGTCAGTTTTCCGCGCACCGCGGTCGCGGCCGCCACGGCCGGCGACACCAGGTGGGTGCGCCCGCCTTTTCCCTGCCGCCCTTCGAAGTTGCGGTTGGACGTCGCGGCGCACCGCTCTCCGGGGGCGAGCTGATCCGGGTTCATCCCCAGGCACATCGAACAGCCGGCATACCGCCAGTCGGCGCCGGCTGCGGCGAAAATCTCGTCGAGCCCTTCGGCTTGGGCTTGCGCGCGCACCCGCATGGAACCCGGCACGATCAGCATCCGCACCCCCTGCGCGACTTTGCGGTCACGCAACACGTCGGCCACGGCCCGCAGATCCTCGATACGACCGTTGGTACAAGAGCCGACGAACACCGTGTCGACGGCGATGTCGCGCATCGGCGTTCCGGGCCGAAGGTCCATGTAGGCCAATGCTTTCTCGGCGGCTCGCCGTTCGGCCTCGTCGGTCATCAGCTCCGGGTCCGGCACGGCGCCGCCCAGCGGCACCCCCTGCCCCGGGTTGGTTCCCCACGTGACGAACGGGCTCAACGACGTTGCGTCGAGGTGGACCTCGGCGTCGAAGACGGCGCCGGGATCGGTGTGCAGCCGCTGCCAGTACTCCAGCGCGACGTCCCACC
>JAQTVU010000007.1:0-786 GCA_028706695.1 Mycobacterium sp. | reverse complement strand
GCGGTCGCCCGCGCAAAAACTGGTAGGTGGTTTCATCCGGCGCCACCATTCCCGCTCGGGCGCCGGCCTCGATGCTCATGTTGCACATCGTCATCCGGCCTTCCATGGACAGCGATTCGACGGCGCTACCGCGGTATTCGATGACGTAGCCCTGCCCGCCGCCGGTGCCGATCTGGGCGATCAGGGCCAAGACGATGTCCTTGGCCGACACCCCGGCCGGCAACCGGCCGTCGACATTGACGGCCATCGTTTTGAATGGCGGCAACGGCAGCGTTTGAGTGGCGAGCACGTGCTCAACCTCCGAGGTGCCGATTCCCATCGCCAACGCACCGAACGCACCGTGGGTGGAGGTGTGGCTGTCCCCACAGACGATTGTCATTCCCGGTTGGGTGAGGCCCAACTGCGGCCCGACGACATGCACGATCCCCTGCTCGATATCGCCCATCGGATACAGCCGGACACCGAACTCTTCGCAGTTGCGCCGTAAGGTCTCGACTTGGATTCGGGAAACCGGGTCGGCGATCGGCTTGTCGATGCCAAGGGTGGGCACATTGTGGTCCTCGGTGGCCAGCGTCAGGTCAGGCCGGCGCACTCGGCGCCCGGCTAGCCGCAGACCGTCGAAGGCTTGCGGGCTGGTCACCTCGTGCACCAGATGCAGGTCGATATAGATCAGGTCGGGTGCCCCCATCTGTTCGGGACCGCCACCGGATACCACAACGTGGTCGTCCCAAACCTTTTCGGCCAACGTGCGCGGCTTTCCGGCACCGGCCCGCTCGATCTCGGATC
>JAQTVU010000258.1 GCA_028706695.1 Mycobacterium sp. | reverse complement strand
GCTCGGCCGCGGTGTCGGCCAGGTCGCGGCCGCGTTTGCGGGCGGCCTCGGCCAGCGGTGCGCCGCGCTCGGCCGCGGTGTCGGCCAGGTCGCGGCCGCGTTTGCGGGCGGCCTCGGCCAGCGGTGCGCCGCGCTCGATCGCGGTGTCGGCCAGGTCGCGGCCGCGTTCGGCGCCGGCGTGCAAACCGTGCACGAACTTCTCGCCGAGCTCGCCGAAATTGGTATCGAGTGCGTCCGCTGCCGGCAGCGCCGAGGACACCGCCTCGGAAAGCCGCGCGGCCGCCTGCCGGCCCCGCCACCCGAGTGACGGTTTGCCCCCGGTGTCGGCGGACGCGATCATCAGGCCGCCCAACAGGCTGAGGTCGGTCAAAAACTCCTTGCGCTTTTGGGCCTTGCGTTGCGAGTCGGTCTCGGTCCAGAACATGTGCGCGCCGATGTTGGCCGGGAGGACGGTCAACGCCAGGGCGGCGGCGGCGACGCGCGGCATTTTGCCCGTCGCGAGCAGCAGCCCGCCCCCGACCTGGATCGCCGCGTTGATCTGTGCGAAGGTCTGGGGGTCGCTGGGGATGCCGCGGGCGACCGGGACGGGCAACGCCTGCAGACTACCCACGGCGAGCGCCGCGGCCTCGGCCGCCGACCGGGGGTTGAGTAGGGAATCGATGCCCTGCCCGACGAACACCGACGACAACAGTGGACGCGCGATTCTGCGGATCAACATGGCGGGGTGATTACCCGTCGGACCGGCAAACAAACCGCGGGCCGCACCGGCCGGCAGCGATATGGTGGAGCGCGTGCGGGCGTTGATCATCGTCGACGTGCAAAACGATTTCTGTGCAGGCGGTTCCCTGCCGGTGACCGGCGGCGCCGCCCTGGTCCCGGCCATCAACGACTACCTGGCCGGTGAGCCCGGCTACCGCCACGGCGAGGCGACCAAGGACTGTCACGTCGACCCCGGAGACCACTTCTCCGACCGGCCGGATTATTCGACGTCGTGGCCGCCGCACTGCCTCGCCGGAAGTCCCGGTGCGGAGTTTCCCCCCGACCTCGACACCCGACGGATCGAGGCGGTGTTCGAAAAGGGCGCCTACGCCGCGGCCTACAGCGGGTTCGAGGGGGTCGACGAGGACGGAACCCCGTTACTCGAGTGGTTGCGGCAGCGGGGGGTCGACGAAGTGGACATCGTGGGCATTGCCACCGACCAGTGCGTCCGGCGGACGGCCGAGGACGCGGCACGGGCGGGCCTGGCCACCAGGGTGCTGGTGGGCCTCACGGCGCCCGTGGCGACGGATTCGGCCGCCGAGGCGCTGGCGGAGATGCGTTCGGCCGGCATCGACGTGATCGGCGCGCCGTGACGTCGGTGCCGCTGGACCGCGACCGGCTGCCCGCCAGCAACGTCATCGGATTCGTCGGAGGCGAGGGCGTCGGCACCGCCATGCTCGACAAGCCGTTCGGACGGCGCAGCCTGCTGCGCGGCGCCGGTGCGCTCACCGCGGCGTCGCTGGTGCCGTGGGCCGGCGGCTGCGCTCCCGACGACGACGCGCTCACCTTCTTTTTTGCGGCCAACCCGGAAGAAGCCGACGCCCGGATGCGCATCATCGGCGAGTTCCGACGTCGCCATCCCGACATCAAGATCCGTCCGGTGCTCTCCGGGCCGGGCGTGATGCAGCAGCTGTCGACGTTCTGCGCGGGCGGCAAATGCCCGGACGTGCTGATGACCTGGGAGCTGACCTACGCCGAACTGGCCGCGCGCGGGGTGCTGCTGGACCTGAACACGCTGCTGGCGCGCGACCGGGCTTTCGCCGCCGAACTGAAGTCCGACAGCATCGCCGCGCTGTATGAGACGTTCACCTTCGACGGCGGCCAGTACGCGTTTCCGGAGCAATGGTCGGGAAGCTATTTGTTCTACAACAAAACGCTTTTCGACGCGGCCGGGGTGCCGCCGCCACCGGGGACGTGGGAGCGGCCGTGGAGCTTCGGCGAATTCCTGGACGCGGCGACCGCCCTCACCGAGCGCGACGGATCATCCGGGCGGGCCAGGCGATGGGGCTTCGTCAACACCTGGGTGCCGGATTATTCGGCCGGACTGTTCGCGATGAACAACGGGGTGCCGTGGTCCACCCCGCGGATGAACCCCACCCACCTCAACTTCGACAACCCCGCGTTCGTCGCGGCGGTCCAGTTCTACGCCGACCTGGCCAACAAGCACAGGGTCGCCCCGGACGCATCCGACATGCAGTCGGTGTCCACACCCGATCTGTTCGCGGGGGGCAGGGCGGCGATGGCGCTGGGCGGCCACTGGCGATATCAAACGTTCATCCGGGCCGACGGCCTCGATTTCGACGTCACGGCATTGCCGACGGGGCCGGGCCGGCGGGGCCAACCCGCCTGCTCCGACATCGGTGTCACCGGACTGGCCATCTCGGCGAGCAGCCGACGCAAAGACCAGGCGTGGGAGTTCGTCAAGTTCGCAACCGGCCCCACCGGGCAGGCCCTGATCGGGGAGACCTGCCTGTTCGTGCCGGTGCTGCGGTCGGCGCTGGACTCCCGAGGATTCGCCGACGCCCACCGCCAACTCGCCAACCTCGCCGTGCTCACCGGGGGCCCGGCGCATTCGGACGGCCTGCCCGTCACCCCCCAGTGGGAGAAGATCAATGCCCTGCTGGACCGCGGCTTCGGCCCGGTGCTGCGGGGATCGCGACCGGCGACGTCGCTGCGGGGGCTGACCAATTCCGTCGACGAGGTGCTGCGCAATCCATGACCTCGCTCCGCGCCGAAAGTCCCCGCGGCTCGGCTCGTTTGCGACGACGGGCGCGCGCCGGTCGGCTGTTCGTCGCGCCGAACCTGGCCGCGGTCGCGGTTTTCATGCTGTTTCCGCTGGGCTTCTCGCTGTACGTGAGCGTTCAAAGCTGGGATGTGTTCACGCCGCCGAAGTTCGTGGGCCTGCGAAACTTCGCAGCCCTGTTCACCTCCGATCCGCTGTTCGTGATCGCGATCCGCAACACCGTGATCTTCACGCTGGGCACCGTGGTGCCGACCCTGCTGATCAGCCTCGTCGTCGCCGGGCTGCTGAATCGGAAAGTCCGGGCCATCGGCCTTTTTCGCACCATCGTCTTTCTGCCGCTGGCGATCTCCTCTGTCGTGATGGCCGTGGTATGGCAGTTCGTCTTCAACACCGACAACGGGCTGCTCAACATCGTGCTCGGCTGGATCGGCGTCGGCCCGATTCCCTGGCTGGTCGAACCCCGTTGGGCCATGGTGTCGTTATGCCTCGTCAGCGTATGGCGTAGCGTGCCGTTCGCCAGTGTGGTGTTGCTCGCCGCGATGCAGGGCATCCCCGAAAACCTGTACGAGGCGGCCACAATCGACGGCGCCGGGGAGATCCGGCAGTTCGCCTCGATCACGGTGCCGTTGATCCGCGGGGCGATGTCGTTCGTGGTGGTCATCTCGATCATCCACGCGTTCCAGGCGTTCGACCTGGTCTATGTCCTCACCGGGGCGAACGGCGGGCCCGAGACCGCGACCTACGTGTTGGGCATCATGCTGTTCCAGCACGCGTTCTCGTTCCTGGAATTCGGGTATGCCTCCGCCCTGGCGTGGGTCATGTTCGCGATCCTGCTGGTGTTGACCGTGCTGCAGTTGCGGTTCTCGCGGCGCCGCTCGTGGGAGGCATCTCGTGGGCTGCATTGAGCGGATCGTCAAGCGCCAGGTGCTGCGCGGCGTCGCGGTCTACGCGGCGCTGACCGGCATCGCATGCTGTGCGCTGTTCCCGGTCGCCTGGGCGATCGCGGGCTCGCTCAAACGCGAAGGCGAAGTCGGCGAGCCGCGACTGCTGCCGGCACACCCGCAGTGGTCCAACTACACCGAGGTGTTCGCGCTGATGCCGTTCTGGCGCATGTTCTTCAACACCGTGCTCTACGCCGGAAGCGTCACCGCGGGCCAGGTCTTCTTCTGCTCACTGGCCGGATACGCCTTCGCCCGGCTGCAATTCCGCGGCCGCGATGCATTGTTCGTCTTGTACCTGGGCACGCTCATGGTGCCGCTGACCGTCACGGTGATCCCGCAGTTCATCCTCATGCGGGTCGCGGGTTGGGTCGACACCCCGTGGGCCATGATCGTGCCCGGTTTGTTCGGCAGCGCCTTCGGCACCTATCTCATGCGGCAGTTCTTCCTCACTCTGCCAAGCGATCTCGAGGAGGCCGCGATCCTCGACGGTTGTTCGCCGTGGCAGGTCTACTGGCGGATCCTGCTGCCGCACGCCAGGCCGGCGGTCATGGTGCTTGCCGTGCTCACCTGGGTCAACGTGTGGAACGATTTTCTGTGGCCGCTGCTGATGATCCAGCGGGACAGCCTAGCCACCCTGACCCTCGGCCTGGTCCGGATGCGCGGCGAGTATGTCGCCCGGTGGCCGGTGATCATGGCGGCGTCCATCCTGATCATGCTGCCGTTGGTGGTCATCTATGCGGTCGCCCAGCGTTCCTTCGTCCGCGGGATCGCCGTGACCGGGCTCGGCGGATAGTCGGCGGATTAGTCATGGCGTCGGTGGTTTTCGAACGGGCGACGCGGCGCTACCCCGGCGCGGAGCGGCCGGCCCTGGACCGCCTCGATCTGACTGTCGAGGACGGCGAATTCGTCGTGCTGGTGGGACCGTCCGGTTGCGGCAAGACCACCTCGCTGCGGATGGTGGCCGGACTTGAGACGCTGGATTCCGGGCGCATCCACATCGGCGAACGAGATGTCACCGACACCGACCCCAAGGACCGCGACGTCGCGATGGTGTTCCAGAATTACGCGCTGTATCCACATATGACGGTCGCCCAAAACATCGGATTCGCGTTGAAGATCGCCCGGACCCCGAAGGCCGAGATCCGCGAGCGGGTCCTGGCCGCGGCCAACCTGCTTGGCCTGCAGCCGTTCCTGGACCGAAAACCCAAGGACCTCTCCGGCGGTCAACGCCAGCGGGTCGCGATGGGCCGCG
>JAQTVU010000257.1 GCA_028706695.1 Mycobacterium sp. | reverse complement strand
TGCCGATCGCCAGCTGTACGTGTCCGGCGTGTGGAAAGACGAGGTCGCCGGGGCGGATGCGTGAACGCGGTACCGGGGTCCCATCGTCGATCTGCTGGTAGGTGGTGCGGTCCAGATGGATACCGGCCTGCGCGTAGGACCATTGGACCAGGCCGGAACAGTCGAACTGATTGGGGCCGGTGGCGCCCCAAACATACGGGCATCCCAGGCGCGACAGTGCGGCACGCACCGCCAGCGCGGCGCGGCCGTTCGGCGAGCGGTGCATCATTCGGTAACGCAGCGCCCGCAGCGCCGCGGCGTGCTTACGAGACCGCAGGCGCGCCGCCAGTACGTGGGCGCGTTGCGCACGGAGTCGCGCCGCCCGTCGGCGTATCGCCTCGCGCTGGGCCAGCGGCGTCTCAAAGCTGACGGCCGTCTCGGCGCGGGCCTCGTCGAGAACGTTTCGGGTGCGATCGCGCGCGCTGGCCCGGTCCTGCTGGGCACTGGCGATGACGGCCGCGGCATGGGCGTCGACGCGGGCTGCCGACATCCGCTGTTGCCGGCCGTGGTCGGCTGCGAGTCGGTAACGACCCCACCCCCGGCCGCCATCCAGTTCGGCCGCAGAGCGCAGCTGGCGGCGGTGCGGCGCGGTGTCGGCGCCCACCGTCGCCGTTGCAGTGCTGCCGGTGAAAAGTTCATGGGCCCGGTTCAGCACCGCCAGTTCGGTGTCGCTCACTGCGCCTCCCGATCGGACTGTTCGCGGCTCGCCGACTCGACGGCCTCGGTGAAAGCGCGAATCCGCGGCAGTGCGCCGGGCGGAATGACCCCTCGGTTGCGGATATCCCACATGTCATCGGTGCCGACGCCGAGCAGCGCCGCAATCACCGTTTCCGGCAGCGACGACTGCCCGCAGGCGCGATCGAACCGTGCGCTCAAGCTGTTGGGCATTCGTTCCAGCAAGGCCGTGCGCGTCGCCTCCAGGGCCCGTAGATGCTCCATGAGTCGGCTCGTCGAGTCGGCGCCGGCGTTCACGGCCACCCGCCAAGAGCCGGCGGCCAGCATCTCGGCCTTCACGCATTGCGCGATCACAGAAAGAATATACGTCTCGTATTCATTCGATGTCGTCGCCGGTAGGCGATCGATGACCGATTTGAGGGCTTCGAGCTGCGCCTCGGCGTAGCCTTCGAGCACCTCGGTGTCGCTATGACGGTCCACCACCACGGCGCCGGGGCGGCGGACGGCCGCCGCCCCGGCGGGTTGGGCGGCGATCAGTCGGGTCAGTTCCGCTTCCGGGTCGGCGGCCACCAGCAGCCGGGAGTAGGTGCCCGGTGGCAAGCCCAAGGCGTTTTCTACCTTCTGGACTGTGCTTTTGTGGGGCTTGCGGGCCCCGCGCTCCAGGAAGCTCAGGCCCATGATGCTGACCCCACTGGCGGCCGCAAGGTCGGCCAACGACAAGTCGCGCGATTCGCGCAGCGCCCGGATGGCCGCCCCGGCCGATTCACGGCTCACCACACGCTCCGGCCACAGGCCGGATATTACACAGCCCTCAGCCGGTCCTTCGTATATCCGTTATTATCACCGTTTACTTGCGCTGACCGGGCAGTCGTGTATACGCTTTTGGCTACGTTTCACCCCGGAAAAGGAGAGCGAGATGGGGCATCCCTGCGCAACGAACCCCGAGCTTTGGTTCGGCTACCCCGACGACGACTGCGGTGACGGCGCGGCGAAGGCGCGGGCTTACGAGCGGTCGGCCACCGAGGCGCGGATCCAATGCCTGCGCCGCTGCCCGGTGGTGCAACAGCGGCGGTGCGCCCAACACGCCATCGCCCATCGGGAGGAGTACGGGGTGTGGGCCGGCGTCAAACTGCCGGGCGGCCAATACCGAAAGCGTGAGCAGCTCGCGCGTGCACACGACATCCTGCGCCGCATCGCATCCGGTGAGATCAATTCCCGCCAGCTGCCGGAGAACGCAGCCCTGCTGGCGCGACACGAGGACGACGCCCTTCCGGTGAGCGCAGTCGTAGTGCACCTGCCTCCTGCGCAGGCTGGACCGCCTTCGGCCGCCTGACGATCCATTCGGCGCGGACCGCCGACGGCGCGCGTCTGCCGCCCCGGCCGACGGGGCAGACGGTGCCGGCGTCGTGGGCGGTCGGCGAACCGAGGGCGGAAGTGACGGCCGGAACTTATGCGCCCACGCCGCGCCGCGACGGTGCTGGCTGGATCGCTGACGGTCACAAGATTTTGGAAAAGTTGTCGAAGTTGGTGGACCGGCATCGGCGGCGTGCAGGTGATCGGCGCGGTCGCCGACGGAGGGCTCGGCCACCGCGGACAGTCGCTGTTGGTCGTCCCGGGCGATACGCCCGGGCGCTCAAAGGTCGCGACGCCGGCCCGCGGTTCCGGTCGCGGCCCACAGCCAGAACCGCGAAGAACAACCACCAACCATCCGGGCCACATCCGAGCCGAGCGAGTCGCGTTTCGTCGCAGTCGCTAGGAACCGCCGGGCCCCTCCAGGCCTTGTTCTTCCCGCCACCGAGACCAGTATCTGTCTGCATTCACGCGCCTCAGCGCCGCGAGTTTCGCGCATGTGCTGTCCAGGGTGGACGGGTCAGAGAAGAGTTGCTCGACGCGGTCGCCGTTCTGACGGATCCAGTCGAGCTCCTTCGAAGTGGATAGATACGCGATCTCGTCGTCGCCATCCAAAAACTGCTTGATCAACGAAATCCAGAACCAGTTCCGCGCGGTGGTCAACAGCGTGGGCGCTATCGCGATCTGCATTTGTCCTCGATCATTGACCAGCAGCCAGGTCAACACCGGGCCGGTAATTGTCAGCGATGCATTGATCGCCGCGCTTCCCGTCTTGGAATCCGTGATGCGGTAGCGGTGGTCCAAGTACAAGAAGTCGAAGTACTGGAGAAAAAACTGCAGAAGTGTTCGCATCACCGGCCGCCCAGGCTTCGTGGAAGTAAGCAATTTGTCGCGAGCGCCCCCACCAGTTCGATGAGCGCTTTACGTGTATTCAACGCCGAACGTTCTGGAAAAGGATTTTCGATGCGGCACGATTGCCACACATCCAGGACACCATAACCCGTCGCCAGCGCGATATGGTCTCGCCGTAGTGTGTGAGCGAGATTGCCCGACATCCCGTAAGTGCTAATCCCGCGTCGACGCGTTCGCATCACCGCCCTCCAGGGTATGCCGGAACGAATGTGGTGTCGTCGACTTGCCGATACCCATGGGATATGAGGTATCGGATTTCGGCGGCCGTAAAGGTGGTGGGCCTAATCTCATCGAACGGGACTGACAGCTTGACGGTGTCGCGGTTCACGATTGCCATGTCGAGCAGGTGCTGGTTGGCGGCCAGTTGCTCGGTGGGGGTGAACAAGCTCCAAGCGTCTCCCATATCGAAATAGCTGGCCCCATGCTGTTGTGCGACCTCGATGTAGGAGGGGCCGCCACTCTGGGGCTGAAACGGCCCGAGCACGGTCTCACCGCTTCCGGTCAGGTGTTGTTCGGACAGGCTTCGCAGGCTCGGCGTCATGTACTCCAGCGGATCCTGCAACGTGAAGTCCGGATGGCCCCGACCGATGGGAAGCGGTGGCGCACCGTCGGCTATCACCGACATAGGCTCGCCACCGGGTCCAGGGTCGACCGCGGTGTGCGAGGCCGCCGCCGGCGTGTGCTCCACCACTACGGGTGCCGGGCCGGCTTGCACGCCCGGGACGGGGTGGCCCCCCAATCCGGGCAGCGGGCCATGCGCAAGGTTCTGTTCGGCCACCTCGGCGCGCAGCTGTGCTCCGGCGACGGCGCGGCCCAGAACATTTTCCGGCCCCAACCCCTGCATGGCTTCCCGGCTGAACAGCGTCTTGAGGCCTTGCCACGCCGCGGCGCCGCCCGCCTTGAGTTCGGGGGCGCCGACGGCCAGCGTGATGGTGCTCCACAGCGGCTCGGTGCTCGCCTCCACCCGACCGGGGTCCGATGTGCGCATGCCGGCCAACGAGCCGGCGTTGAAGGTGTAGCCGGTGCCGGTGGCCTGATCGAAGAATTCACCGGTGCCGTCTTTCAGTTGCCCGACAACCTGCACCGGCCGGCCGTTGACGTTGTAGCTGAAGACGAAATGACCGTCGGGGGCGGTGCTGATCGCGGCGGGGTCGATGTCGTTGTAGTCGGGCAGCCTGCCGAGCTCGTCGAGGGCGTGGGCCAGGGCGGCTTTCAGCTTGGGCACACCGGCCGCTGCGGCTTCTCCTTCTGCGGACCCCGGCCCGTGGGCGTAGATATCTGCCAAAGCGTGGTCGAGGGCTCGTTGGGCGGCGCGCACCTTGGCCATCTGCTCCACTACGGCTTGATTGGCGACGCGGCGGATGTCCGCGAGCTCGCCGATCTGCAGGCCGGATGGTTGGGATGCGGTGTCGGCGTCAAGCCCCCGGATCGTCGCGGACGAGAATCCTTCGGTGCGCAAGTTCTCCAGCGAATTCTGCAATCCGGCCGAGTAGCCAGCGCGTATCGATCGCAGCACCTTCGAGGCGGCCCGGGTGTCATCGACCGCGTCGTCTTCGCAGGCGGTGATGAGGGCGTTCAACTCGTGTCTGGCTTCGGCGGCGAGATGGTGGTCTTGTTCGCGTTCGACGGCTTGGCCGATCAAGTCGTCGAGGGTCTGCAGCTGCCTTTCGAGCGCCGCAATCTGCGCGCCCGCGGCCTTTTGCGCTTCGGCCAGGGCCGCCGCGATGTTCTCCAGATCCGCGCCGATCTTCGGCAACTGCGAGGACTGCTGCCCCAGCAGCCGCGTGAGGCGCTGCACCTCATCGGAGTCGTTGATCGGGTGCTCGCCGTTCTCCCGGTTCCACGACGCTTCAAAGCGGCGCCGAGCGTTCTCGAATACGGCGCCGGCATCGGTCGTGCATCGACCCGCGTCATGGAAGGCCTGCGCCAGCTGCGAGATCTCCCCCGGGCGGCCGGTGTGCAGGCTTTGATCAATCGCCCATGGGTCTGCTCCCACCTCGGCGACCAAAAGGG
>JAQTVU010000256.1 GCA_028706695.1 Mycobacterium sp. | reverse complement strand
GCGGCGCCCGCGAGCGGTGGCTGCGCGTCGGCCAGGGCGCCGATGGTGGCCGGGTGCCCGGTCGCGGTGACGAACCGGCGGCAGGCTTCGATCTTGGGCCCCATCGATCCGGCTGCAAATCCCATGCTGCCCACCTCGTCTGGATCCAGGGTCGCCAAGGGTGTGGCCTTCGGTGTGCCGTAATGCGCCATGACCGCGGGCACGTCGGTAAGCACCAGCAAATGCTGGACTCCGAGGACGATGCCCAGCAGCGACGCGACGTAATCCTTGTCCACGACCGCGTCGACACCGCTCAGCTGGCCGGCGGCGTTCTCGGTCACTGCCGCGCCGCCACCGCCGCCGCAGATGACCACCGAACCGGCCTCCAGGAGCCCGCTGATGGCATCCTGCTCGACGATGCGGAGCGGTTCGGGTGAGGCCACTACCCGACGCCACCGACCATTGTCGGCGGCGATGGTCCAGCCATGTTGGCCAGCAAGCTCCTGGGCTCGGTCCCGAGCGTAGCCGGGCCCGACGAACTTGGTCGGGGCGGCGAACGCCGGATCAGCGGCGTCGACCAGCGTCTGCGTAATCAGGCCCAGGACCGGCTTTTTGACCCCTGCATTGTGAAGTGCCTGGGCAAGCCAGTAGCCGATCATGCCCTGGGTCTGCGCGACGAGGTCATCGAGCGGGTAGGGGCGGGTCAGGGCGTGGTCGGTTTCGCTCTCCAGCGAGAGCATGCCGACCTGCGGTCCGTTGCCGTGACAGATCAGCACATCGTGGTGCGCTGCCAACGGCGCAATCGCCTCGGCGGCGGTCTGAAGGTGCGCCACCTGGATGGCGGCGTCGGGCTTGTCCCCGCGCGCAAGCAGTGCGTTGCCGCCCAGGGCGATCACGATCCGCATCGACACCACGGGTCACCCACCGAACGCCGGGGTCATCACGGCTGTGACGATGTGCAGACGATTTTCTGCCTGGTCGAACACGATTGAGGCGGACGACTCGAAGACCTCGCCGGTGACTCCGGCGCCGTCGAGCTTGACCTGGTCACACACGCGGCGGTTCCGGCTGGTTGTCCTAGCAGTGTCAACTGCTGATCGATGTCTTTGCCTGGCGGAGCGTCGACTACTTCTTTTCCGGGTCCCAGGGTCGCAGTGAACTTGCCGGTTGCGTCCGTGGTTTACGGACCCGAGGTCCTCCATCATGGAGAGGACCGGCCGCGACGTGGCGGGCAGCGACTCCCCGGTCAGCGCGGACTGATCGACCTCGATCTCGTCGCCGTCGAGCAGCCGGATGTCGGCCGGGACGATGTCACCCAGGCGCGGCCGGATCACATCACCGGGCACCCGCTCCCGGGCCGGCACAGTGACCGAAGCGCCGGCCCGGATGGCGCGGGCGTTCATTGCCAGCTCGGCTTTGAGGGCATCAACGGCGTTGCCGGCCTGTCGTTCGGAGGTGCAGCCGACCACACCGTTGGCCACCAGCAACAGCAGGATGATGAAGAAATCCGGCCAGTGCCTGAGCCCGCCGGACAAGATGACGGTGACCTCGATCATCCACGGGATCGGGCCCCAAAAACAGCCGAGGAACTTGAACAGCGGGCTGGTCTTGTGTTCCGCCATCTCGTTGGCCCCGTACTGCGTCAACCGCTTCGCAGCCTCAGCCTGACTCAACCCGGCCGGTGAGTAGTCCAGCTCCTCTTCCAGCTCGGGCATGGGCGCCGATTTCACGTCGCGGCCCGGTTCGGGTGGGCCCGCCGAGTGGGGCGGCGTGACATGCGGTGTGTCAGTGGTCATGGCGTCCGGTCCGAAAGCCGTACGTCGTCGGCCGGATCGCAGCATAGACGATCTGGCGGTCATGCCTGAGCAGGCACAAGACGTTAACAATCGGAAAGTACCGTGCAGGAGCTGGTTTCGGTGTTCCCCGAGTGGGTGGAGTGGTCATGGCGATCCCAGGTGTGCGGTTGTCGCCGGAACGTCCGGCACGAGCGACTGCTCGGTGAGGACAGCGACGGGACGGCTGGCCTCATCCCGGACTGGTTGAGCTTCCAACGTCGTTGAGGCTACACCCCGCGGGCGTGGCCTGCCGCGGCTGGTTTCAGTGATATCCAGTGCTCAATGGACGCCGAAGTGCCCGTCATCGTCGCCGGTGTCGATCTTGGCGAGGATGTGGTGGGCGGCCGTCGATGAGGTAGGTGGCCGTGAACAGCGGATCACTGCGGGAATGACGACGCTCAGAGCCAGATACTGTATGTCGGTACCGCGGCCGCGCGTCGAGGGAAAACTCGTGCAGGCTATGCGCGATGTCGGTGCCCGGTCCATCCGGTGCTGCGGTGAGGATTTTCAGTTCGGCGGCCGTCGCCGCGGTGATCTTCACGAGGTGAGTGCTCCGCAGGGCGCTCCCCAGCGCCGATCGGGCTTGCCAAGCCCGAACCGGGCGAGTCGCCCTGGACGGCGGAGGATCCGGGACTCGTCGGGACCCGTCCCGCAACTGTGCCTCCGCTGTCAAACGCACGCGGGCCAGGCCGCGCAGCGACAACTCGGCATGCCGGTGAGGGCTCAGGACGGGTTGTGCCGGGCGGGGCACGGCGGACCGCTACCGTGTCGTTCCCCTGGTCAACTCGCAATAAGGTCACCCCGGCACCCGTCGGCACCACGGTATCGCGTGCACTGCAAACGTCGATGCCTTCGCCAGCGACTCGGGCAACCCCCAGACTGCCGGCCACCGAGCCTGCCGGGTCGTCGATCCCGGCCCGTAAGTCGGTGGGATCAGAGCGGGGCCCGGGGAACGCGAGTTCGCGCCTGCATCCGTCGGTGGCCAGCAACGCTGGTAAGCGTTGCAAAGGGGCTCGCTCCAAACGGGATTCGGTGGGTTGGTTCCCGCGGGTGTAGCCTGGGAGGTGCTGGGAATCTCAGCTGGTATGGGATGAGTTCAGCTGTCCGCCGCAGAACTTTGAGGAGCGTTGGCTCCGAGGTCCGTACGCGCCGGTGATCGTCTGCAGGTCAGGATCGCCATGACTGCTCCACAGAGTTTTTCCACTCGATGTTTTTCCACTCGATCGGTCCCCTTACCACACCCCCGAACAACGACGGTTTGCCATGACGTGGCCGCGGGCACTCCTCAGCACGGCTCGCCGACGGGGGCACGGCGATGAACGCGCTGGGCGTCGTCGTTGTGGTTGTGGTTGTGGTTGTGGTTGTGGTTGTGCTGTCACTGTCACTGCTGGTGCTGGCGATGGCGGTGCGGATCGTCAAGCAATACGAGAACGGCGTGCTGTTCCGGCTGGGCCGGGTGATCGGAGAACGCCAACCCGGGTTGCGGCTGATCATTCCGTTGATCGATGTGCTGCACCGGATTTCGCTGCGGATCGTGACGATGCCGATCCAGTCCCAGGGGATCATCACCCGCGACAACGTCAGTGTCGACGTCTCGGCGGTGGCCTACTTCAAGGTCGTCGACGCGGTGAAGTCGGTGGTGGCGATCGAGAACGTCTACGCCGCGATCGATCAGATCGCCCAGACGACGTTGCGCAAGGTGGTCGGCCAGCACACCCTGGATGAGACGCTCTCGGAGACCGACAAGATCAACCTCGACATCCGGGCGATCCTCGATGTCGCCACCATCGAATGGGGTGTGCAGGTCACCTTGGTGGAGCTCAAAGACATCCAACTGCCCGACAGCATGAAGCGGGCGATGGCCCGCCAAGCCGAAGCGGAGCGGGAGAAGCGCGCCAAAATCATTGCTGCCGAGGGCGAATCGTTGGCCGCTGCCGCCTTGGGTGATGCCTCGGACACCATGATGGCCCACCCGTTGGCGCTGCAATTACGCAATCTGCAGACCCTGGTCGAGCTCGGTGTCGACAAGAACAGCACGGTGGTTTTCCCGGCACCGTTGATGTCGACCATCGCCGAACTCGGAAACTTCCTGGCCCGGGAAAACGGCGCAGCAGCCGCGCCCGAGCCACAGCCACAGCCACAGCCACAGCCACCTATTCCCGTCCCGGCGGCGCTGGCCAACGGAACCTCCGCCGGGGGCCGGCCGTGATCGCCGCACCGATTTTCTGTCGTTGATCGCTCGCCGCGGCGGTTACCCGTCGGCGGGACCGGTCCACGCGTGATACTTGAGTGACTTCGCGACGTCCGAAACACCCCGACGATGACGAGTAGGTCAGAGAGCCAACCATGACCACTGAGGATCGGAAATCCCCATCCCAGAACTCGCCAGCGCCGGCCAAGGCCGACCCGCATGGGAACCTGAAGTCGCTGCCGATGCCCGAGCTGGAACAACAGCTCGCGAGTTCGGTGAACGGGCTCAGCGCAGCCGAGGCCGGCAAACGCTTGATTCAGTACGGGCCGAACGAGATCGCGGAGAAGAAAACCAACCAGCTGCTGAAGTTTCTCGGTTACTTCTGGGGGCCGATCCCGTGGATGATCGAGGTCGCCGTCATCTTGTCGGGCGTGCTGCGCCACTGGCCGGATTTCATCGTCATCCTCGTGCTGCTCGCCGCTAACGCGTTCATCGGGTTCTGGGAGGAACGGTCCGCGGGCAAAGCCATCGACGCCCTCAAAGCCCAACTGGCGGTCAACGCGCGGGCACTACGCGACGGCACGTCGGTTACCCTCCCGGCGCGCGAACTCGTGCCGGGCGACGTCATCCGGCTGCGGCTCGGCGACATCGTGTCGGCCGACGCCCGCCTGCTCGACGGCGACTCGGTGGAGGTGGACGAGTCCGCGCTGACGGGGGAGTCGCTGCCGGCCAGCCGCGGACCGGGCGACAAGGTGTTCTCCGGATCGATCATGCGTCAGGGCGAGATCAGCGCCTTGGTGTACGCCACCGGTACGAATACCTACTTTGGCCACACCGCAGAACTGGTCCAAGCCGCCGACAGCGTCAGCCACTTCCAAAAGGCGGTGCTGCAGATCGGCAAGTTCCTGATCCTGCTCGCGCTGGCCATCGTGGTGCTGATCGTCGTCGTGTCCACCCTGCGCGGCAACCCTTTCCTCAATACAGTC
>JAQTVU010000255.1:1770-4991 GCA_028706695.1 Mycobacterium sp. | reverse complement strand
TCCAAGGCGTCCAGGAACCCCACCAGCGTGGCGATCGGGGTTTCGTTCATCATCCGCTGTGAGAACGCGTCCAGGCTGCGGCTGACGTGCAGGTCGCTGTAGCAGGCGGCGCGCAGCACCGGGCCGATCAGCGACCGCGACACGGTGCGGCCGCGGTGCATCAGCTTGGGGACGGACCGGGCGGTGAACCGGACCGCTTCCAGCGCCGGATTCTGCAGGATCTCCCCCAGCGGCGACCGGGACACCCCCTCGGCGGCCGAGGAGATCAGCGCCGCGCCGACGATGCGCTGCCCGTAGTACTCGGGGAACTGGCGGGCATGCGACAACACCGTCATGCCGCCCATCGAGTGGCCGACCAGCACCACCGAGCCGCCCGGCGCCACCACCTGCAGCACGCTTTCCAGGTCCTCGCCGAGCTGGGTCAGGGTGTAGGTCGCAGGCGCGGCTTCCCCCGACCACCCATGGCCGCGCTGGTCGTAGAACACCATCCGGACGCGCGGGCCCAACCGCTCGGGCAGCCGGGTCCGCTGAAAATGGAAGGCACCCATACGCAGACAGAATCCGTGGACGAAGACCATGGTCAGCGGGGCGTTGACCGGGCCGGCTTCGCGGACCGCCAACGACACCCCGTCGGGCGTGGTCACCGCATAGCTGCGGTCGTCCTCGATCGTCTCGAAATCCTCACCGGCGTACGGGTCGTCGAGGTTGCTGGCGCGCCGGGTCATCGAGCGCCGGGCCGAGGCGCCGACGATCGTGGCCACCGCGGTCAGCCCCCCGGTTCCCGCAAGCCACGCCCTGCCCCGGGGCCGGCGAGTTTCGTCAGCACTCAACGGCGTCGGCCTCGCGGTAGGTCCTGGCGATGCGCCCCCGCGGGCTGGTCACCACCTCGTAGTGAATGGTGCCGAGCAGGTCCGCCCAGTCCTGGGCGGTCGGTTCGCCGCTGCCGCCGGGACCGAACAGGATCGCCTCGTCGCCCTCGCCCACGTCGAGATGCCCCGGACCCAGGTCGACGAGGAACTGGTCCATGCAGATCCGCCCGACACCCCGGCGCCGGCGGCCGTTGATCAGCACGTCCAGGCGACCACCCAGCGTCCGGAACACGCCGTCGGCGTAGCCGATGGGCAGCAGCGCCAAGTTGGTGTCACGATCGGCGACCCAGCTGTGCCCGTAGGACACGCCCTCGCCGGCCCGGATCGACTTGACCAGCGCCACCGAGCATTTCACCGTCATCGCCGGTATGAGCCCCATGTCGCCGCGTTCGGGCACGGGGCTCAGGCCATACACCGCGATGCCCGGCCGGACCATGTCGAAGGCCAGTTCCGGACGGGACATCGTGCCCGACGAGTTCGACAGGTGTGCGACCTCGAACCGCACCCCCTGCTCGCACGCCTGGGCGCGCATGTCGGCGAACCGCCGGGCCTGGACGTCGTTGACGGCGTTGCCAGGCTGGTCGGCGTGAACCATGTGCGACATCAGGCCGCGGACCCGGATCGCCCCCGCAGCGGCGGCCCTGCGCAGGGCGGTCAGCATCGACGGGAACTGCCCTGGGGACACTCCGTTGCGGTTGAGCCCGGTGTCCACCTTGACCGTCACCGTCGCCGTCTTGCCGGTGTGCCGCACCGCGCCCAGCAGCTCGTCGAGCTGGCGGACCGAGGACACGGCGACCTCCACGTCGGCCAGCAGGGCGGGCCCGAAGTCGATGCCGGGCGGGTGCAGCCAGGCCAGCACCGGGGCCGTGATCCCCCCAGCGCGCAGCTCCAGCGCCTCGTCGACGGTGGCTACGCCCAACTCGGCCGCGCCTGCCGCCAAGGCGGCGCGCGCGACCCGGACGGCCCCGTGCCCATAGCCGTCGGCCTTGACCACGGCCATCACCTGCGCGGGGCCGGCGTGCTCGCGCAGCACCCGCACGTTGTGCGCGATGGCGCCCAGGTCGACCGCGGCCTCGGCGAGGACGCCCGGTGCCAGGGATATCGGCGTAACGGACACGGTCGACATTGTCCCAGAACCGCACGGCGCCGCAAAAGTGCAGCTAACGGCGCCGCCACGTGGGAAATGCGTCGCCAGTCACACTCTGGCGGCCGGGAATTTAGTGCGCGAAGTGCTGGGCGTCGTAGTGACCGCCGGGCTTGAGCTGGTCCAGCGCCCGCAGCGTGGCGATCGCATCCTCATTAAGGGCCCTGGCCATGTCGGCGGAGAATCCCTCGCGAACCACGACGCGCAGTACCGAGACGTCGGTGGCGTTGTCGGGCATGGTGTAGGCGGGGACCTGCCAGCCGTAGGTGCGCAACTCGTGCGACACGTCGAACTCGGTGTAGCCGCGGTCTCCTGAAAGCTTGAAGGCGACCACCGGGATCGCCGAACCGTCGGAGATCAGCTCGAAGTGGTCGCTGACCCGCAGTTGCTCGCCCAGCCACCGCGCCGTCCCGGACAACGTCCGCATCACCTTGGCGTAGCCCTCGCGGCCCAGCCGCAGGAAGTTGTAGTACTGGCCAACCAGCTGGTTGCCGGGGCGGGAGAAGTTCAGCGTGAAGGTCGCCATGTCGCCGCCGAGGTAGTTGACCCGGAACACCAGCTCCTCGGGCAGGTACTCCTTGCTGCGCCATACGACGAACCCGACGCCGGGGTAGGTCAGCCCGTACTTGTGGCCGCTGACATTGATCGATACCACCCTGGGCAGCCGGAAGTCCCACTTGAGTTCGGGGTGCAGGAAGGGCACCACGAATCCTCCGCTGGCGGCGTCGACGTGCACGGGAACGTCCACGCCCCCGCCCGCCGCCAGGTTGTCCAGCGCGCCGCAGATGTCGGCGACCGGCTCCAGCTCACCGGTGTAGGTGGTGCCCAGGATCGCCACCACCCCGATGGTGTTCTCGTCGACGGCGTCGACCACCTGCTCGGGGGTGATGACGTAGCGCCCCTTCTCCATCGGCAGGTAGCGCGGCTCGACATCGAAGTAGCGGCAGAACTTCTCCCAGACCACCTGGACGTTAGAGCCCATCACCAGGTTCGGGGTGCGGCCCCGCCAGCCCTTACCGACCTTCTGGCGCCACCGCCACTTCATGGCCAGCCCGCCCAGCATGACCGCCTCGCTGGAGCCGATCGTCGACACCCCGCAGGCGCTGAAGGGATCGTCGTCGCGCAGGTCGTCGGCGTGGAAAAGATCGGCGACCATGCACACGCAGCGCTGCTCGATCGCCGCGGTCGCCGGGTATTCGTCCTTGTCG
>JAQTVU010000255.1:0-1760 GCA_028706695.1 Mycobacterium sp. | reverse complement strand
TCGAATGTCGCGGACATGAGCCGGTCGGCCTCGGGATCCATCCAGGTGGTCACGAAGGTGGCCAAATTCAGCCGTGAGCTGCCGTCGAGCATCAGTTCGTCGTGGATGAAGCGGTAGGCGGCCTCGGGATCCATCGATTCTTCGGGCAGCCGCAACGCCGGCACCGGTGCGGTGAACAAGCGGACGGTGTAGGCAGGGGCGATGGCGTGCGCGGGCATGGACGGATGATGGGGCACGGGCTTCCTTTCTGGGTTCCTTCGTCGCTTGCGATGAGGGCTACAAGGCGGCCAGGGCTGCCCTGATGTGCGGGACGATTCTCGATGCCGACGTCGGCGCGTCACCGGGTCCAGGATCGGCGGCCGACGACGCCGCCGCGCGTGCGTGCACGAAGGCGGCCGCCGCGGCCGCCTCGGCCGCCGGCAGACCCGCCGCCAGCAACGCGCCGATCATCCCCGACAGCACGTCGCCGGAGCCCGCGGTCGCCGCCCAGGATTGCCCGGCCGGATTGAGGTAGACCGGGCCGCCGGGGTCGGCGATCACGGTGATATTGCCTTTGAGCAGCACTGTGGCGCCGACCGCGTCGGCCAGCCTGCGACAGGCGCCGACGCGGTCGTCGCCCGGCGGATCCCCGGCCAGCCGGGCGAATTCCCGCACGTGCGGGGTCAGTACGGTCGGCGCGTCACGATCGGCCACCAGTTCGGGAGTTTTCGCCAGGATGTTGAGCCCGTCGGCGTCGACGATCACCGGCAGATCGGTGTCCAGCGCGAAACGCAGCGCCGTGACCCCGGGGTCGTCGGTCCCCAGCCCCGGCCCGACCACCCAGGCCTGCACCCGCCCGGCTTCCTCCGGGGTGGGTGATGCGATCACCTCCGGCCAATGCGAGAGCACCTCGCGGTGGGCGCTGCCGGCGTAGCGGACCATGCCCGAGGTGGCCGCCACGGCGGCACCGATGCACAGCACGGCCGCGCCCGGGTACGTCGACGAGCCGGCCATCACCCCGGTCACGCCCTGGGTGTACTTGTCGTCTTGGGGGCCGGGCACCGGCCAGCGGGCGGCCACGTCGGCCGCCTCGAAGCCCAGCGCCGCAACGTCCGGAGGGCTGGGCAGATCGAGCCCTATATCGATCAGCTTGATACGGCCGCAGTCGGCGAGGGCATGCACGGGTTTGAGCCCCCCGAAGGTGACGGTCAGGGCGGCGCACACCGCGGGGCCGGTGATCGCCCCAGTCATCACGTCGATGCCGCTGGGGGTGTCGACGGCGATCACCGGGATGGCGTCGGCGCCCGGCCGGGCCAGGCTGGCGAACACCTCGGCCGCCGCCGGCCGAAGCGGCCCGGAACCCCCGATGCCCACCACCCCGTCGACGACGAGATCAGTTGCAGCTGAAACACTTTCGACGATGCGACCGCCGGCTTTCCGGAATGCCGCCAGCGCCTTGGCGTGGGCGCGTTCCGGATTGAGCAGCACCGCGTCGGCGGCCGCGCCGCGGCGCCGGAGGAAGGTCGCCGCCCACAGCGCGTCACCGCCGTTGTCCCCGGAGCCGACGACCGCGCACACCCGGCGCCCGGCGACCCCGCCGGTGCGGGCGGTCAATTCGCCGGCGATCTCGGTGGCCAGCCCGAAGGCCGCACGCCGCATCAGGGCGCCGTCGGGCAGGCTGGCCAACAGCGGCGCTTCGGCGTCACGGATCGCATCCACGGAGTAGTAATGCCGCATCGAACCCAACATTACGTGTCGCCGTCACGACGTACAGTCGCGCT
>JAQTVU010000254.1 GCA_028706695.1 Mycobacterium sp. | reverse complement strand
CTGCCCCGCGCGCAGGCTACCGGCGACGGCAACCACCACCTCCGGCAGCCGCCGCAGGCTGGCCCGCTCGATCGGGATGATCTTGAGGAGGCGGGCCACGGTCCCGGCCGCGCGCCCGGTGAACATGTCGGCGCGGGCGACGAACGAACCCGGCAACACCGCACCGATGGTGAAGGCGTCCAGCCAGGAGATGTGGGGGCTGACCACCAGGACTCCGCGCAGCTTGCGAACCGTGCTGCCCGACACGGTGATCCGGACGCCGAGGCAGTGCAGCACCAGCCGGCAGTACAGGCGCTGGACCTGCGTCCGGCCCGGCAAGGGCGCCAGCACCAGCGGCAGCCCCGGCGCCAACAGCACCGCCAACGCGCAGCGCAGCGCGACCCGCAGCCGCACCCGCAGCCGCGACTCGGCGGCATCGCCGACGGCGACACAGCCAAGGCCGCACCTGGTGCGCGGCAGCCAGGCATGGGCCGGCGAGGAGCTGGTCACCGCGCACCGCCGGCCATGTCCGAGGCCGCCGACACCGAACGCAGTCGCCGCAGGTATCGGATGTCGGCGCGGCGCTTGTCCAGCAGCACGCAGAAGTCGCCGACACCGAAATCCGGGTCGTGGGCCGGCTCACCGCAGACCCGGGCGCCCAGCCGCAGGTAGCCGCGCATCAGCGCCGGAACCGACGGCCGCGGCGGCGCCGGGATGTCGTCGAGGGCGGCGCCGTCGACGATCACCGGCTCAGGATGAAGTCGCGCACCCCGCGCAGCCGGCTGCCCGGGGGTTGGTCGTCCGGGTCCCCCGTGATCGGCACCGACACACAGCCGGTCACGTAGTCGTAGTTGTAGCGGTCCAGGTAGGCCAGGATGCCGGCCCACATCAGCAGCACGACGGCGCCGTTCCGGTGACCGTCACGCACCGCGGCGCGCCCCATCTCCACCAGCGACGCCCGCAGCGGGTCGAACGCGCGGATGTCGAATTCCGTTGCGGTGTAGAGGCCTCCGGCCGCGATGGCGCCGGAGGGAGCCAGCATCCGGTAGCAGCCCACCAGCTCGCCGGTGTCGTCATCGCGGACCAGCAGATGATCGCAGTGCTCGTCGAACCGGTCGACGTCGCATCGTTCGTGGGCGCTCGCCGGCACGGCGAAGCCCGGGGTGGTGCTGAACACGTCGTAGCGCAGGCGCTGCGCCGCCTCGACCATGCCGGGGTCGGTGGAGAGCAGGAGGGAATACCGTGGCCCGGCCGACGAAGTCGACGTCGCCCCCGGCGGCTTGTCGCTGGCTATCAGGACAGAAGCAATGCTCATGGCACAAACCGTGTCGCAGCCGGTCAGCGAGTCGGCATCCGTGCGCTGACGTGTCGGTGCACGCCAGATGACGAAATGTCGGCCGAAAAGGGCAACATCGGCGGTCGGTCCGCCGCGGTCACGCCACCGGCGTCACACCGTGCCGACCCGGCCGCCCGGCGCAGCCCGGCTTCCGGCGGGCTGCCCCGTGCGCGCCGGGCTCAGCCCTTACGGGACTTGATCGCCTCGGTCAACTGCGGGGCGACCTTGAACAGATCGCCCACCACGCCGAAGTCGGCGATCTCGAAGATCGGCGCCTCTTCGTCCTTGTTCACCGCAACGATCGTCTTGGACGTCTGCATGCCGGCGCGGTGCTGAATCGCCCCGGAGATGCCCAGCGCGATGTAGAGCTGCGGGGACACCGTCTTGCCGGTCTGGCCGACCTGGAACTGGCCCGGGTAGTAGCCGGAGTCCACCGCGGCGCGCGACGCCCCGACGGCCGCGCCCAGCGCGTCGGCGAGTTCCTCGACCACGCCGAAGTTCTCGGCGCTGCCCACACCACGGCCACCGGAGACCACGATGCTGGCCTCGGTTAGCTCCGGGCGGTCACCGGCGACCGCGGGCTCGCGGGCGGTGATCCTGGTGGCGTTGTCGGCGGCCGCGGGCACCTCCACGGTCACCTGCTCGCCCGCTCCGGCACGCGGCTCCGCGTCGATCGCGCCGCCGCGCACCGTGATCACCGGCGTGTCGCCGTTGGCCTGCGCCTCGACGGTGAACGCACCGCCGAAGATCGAGTGCACGGTCTTGTTGCCCGCTTTGACCTCGACCGCGTCGACCAGCAGGCCCGACCCGATCCGGGCCGCGAGCCGGCCCGCGATCTCCTTGCCGTCGGCAGCGGCGGACAGCAGCACGGCGGCCGGCGTCGAGGACTCGACCAGCGAGGCCAGCACGTCGACATACGGGGTGATCAGGTAGTTCTCGACATCGTCGGACTCGGCGATGTAGATCTTCTCGGCGCCGGCCTCCTTGAGACCCTCCACCAGCGGCTCGGCCGTTCCCGGTCCACCGATGACCACGGCGGCCGGCTCGCCCAGCGCCCTGGCTGCGGTGATCAGTTCCGCGGTGACCTTCTTCAACACGCCTTCGGCGTGGTCGACGAGCACCAGTATTTCAGCCATGTGTTATTCGCTCTTCTCGTGTCTGGGATGTGCGCCCGCTAGATGATCTTCTGCGCCACCAGGTACCGGGCGATCTGGTTGCCGCCGTCGCCCTCGTCGGTGACCTTCTCGCCCGCGGTCCTGGGCGGCTTCGGCGTCGCCGACAGCACCGTGGACCCGGCATTGGCCAATCCGACCTCGTCGGCCCCGACCCCGATCTCGGCCAGTGTGAGCGCCGTGACCTGTTTCTTCTTGGCGGACATGATGCCTTTGAAGGACGGGAAGCGCGGCTCGTTGATCTTCTCGGTCACGCTGACGACCGCGGGCAGCGTCGCCTCGAGCGTGAAAACACCATCATCGGTCTCGCGCTCGCCGGTGACCTTGCCGTTCTCGACGGAAAGCTTGCGCAGGTGGGTAAGCTGCGGCAGGCCCAGGTACTCGGCGACGATGGCCGGCACCGCACCGGCGGAGCCGTCGGTGGATTCGTTACCGGCGATGACCAGTTCGGCGCCCTCGATGGTGCCCAGCGCGCGCGCCAGCGCCCACGCCGTCTGCACGACGCACGAGCCCTGCATGCCGTCGTCCTTGAGGTGGACGGCCTGGTCGGCGCCCATCGAGAGGGCCTTGCGGATCGCCTCGGCGGCGCGCTCGGGACCCGCGGTCAGCACGGTCACCGACCCCTCACCGCCTTCGCGTTCTCGGATCTGCAGCGCCTCTTCCACCGCGCGCTCGTTGATCTCGTCCAGCACCGCGTCGGCGGCCTCGCGGTCCAACGTGTAATCGCCGTCGGTCAGCTTGCGCTCCGACCAGGTGTCCGGAACCTGCTTGATCAGAACCACGATGTTCGTCATTGGTGTGGGTCGTCCTCCTCGAAGGGGTTTTGCGGTCGCTGTGACCGCGAAACCTCGGTACGCTCTTCCGCAATGCACGGCCGTGTTACTGCCCGGTAACTGGTGTGCTGTGCCTTCACACCATAGCGGGTGACAAGGCCATATTGCCCGGTCCTCCCCCTGTCGCGCCCGGATCGCACCCGGGCTGTCCACTTCCCGGTTCGCGAATCGGACACTTCGCGTTAGCCTGCTCATGCGATGAGCGCATCAGTGCCCGACCTTTCTCCACCGATGCCCGGCGACAGCGCGCCGGCGGCCGATGCGGTGTTGACGCTGACGGGCGAGCGCACCATTCCCGACCTGGACATCGAGAACTACTGGTTCCGCCGCCACCAAGTGGTCTACCAACGGCTGGCGCCGCGTTGCGCGGGCCGCGACGTGCTCGAGGCCGGCTGCGGCGAGGGTTACGGCGCCGACCTGATCGCCGGCCTCGCCCGCCGGGTGGTGGCGGTGGACTACGACGCGGCCGCGGTGGCCCACGTCCGCAGCCGCTACCCTCGGGTGGAAGTGATGCGGGCGAACCTGGCCGGGCTGCCGCTGCGGGACGCGTCGATGGACGTCGTCGTCAGTTTCCAGGTCATCGAGCACCTGTGGGATCAGGGCCAATTCCTTCGCGAGTGCGCCCGGGTGCTGCGTCCGGCCGGGACGCTGATGGTGTCCACCCCGAATCGGATCACCTTCTCCCCCGGCCGCGACACACCGATCAACCCTTTCCACACCCGCGAGCTGAACGCCGCCGAACTCGCCGCGCTGCTCACCGACGCCGGTTTCTCGCCACCGTCGATCAGCGGTTTGTTCCACGGCCGGCGCCTGCAGGAGATGGACGCCCGCCACGGCGGCTCGATCATCCACGCGCAGATCGCACGGGCAATGGCCGTCGACCCAGCAGCGCCCTGGCCGCCGTTGCTGGCCGCAGACGTCGCCGCGGTCAGCACCGACGACTTCGACGTCGTGGACGCCCACGACCGGCGCGACGGCCGCCGGATAGACGACAGCCTGGACCTCATCGCGATCGCGGTGCGGCCATGAGCAATCCAGTGCGCACCTCGGCGCCCGCGGTGCCCGGCATGTTCACCCTGGTGCTGCACACGCACCTGCCGTGGCTGGCCCACCACGGCCGCTGGCCGGTCGGCGAGGAGTGGCTCTACCAATCCTGGGCCGCGGCCTATCTGCCGCTGATGCGGGTGCTGACCACGCTGGCCGACGAGGACCGGCAGGCGCTGGTCACCCTCGGGGTCACTCCGGTGCTCAACGCCCAACTGGACGACCCGTACTGCCTCGACGGCATGCATCACTGGCTGGCCAACTGGGGGTTGCGGGCCACCGAAGCCACCAGCGTACGGTCGGCTCCCCGGTGCAAGTCGGCGGGCTATCAGTCGTGCACGCCGGAAGCATTGCGCGACTTGGGTATTCGCGAACGCGCGGAGGCCGACAAAGCGCTCGACGACTTCGTCGCCCGGTGGCGGCACGGCGCCAGTCCGCTGCTGCGCAGCCTGATCGACGCCGGCGCGGTGGAGTTGCTCGGCGGCCCGCTGGCCCACCCGTTCCAGCCGCTGCTCGCACCGCGGCTGCGCGAGTTTGCGCTCCGCGAGGGACTGGCCGACGCGCGGCAACGGCTGGCCCATTTTCCGACCGGTATCTGGGCGCCCGAATGCGCCTACGCCCCGGGCCTCGAGCGCGGCTACGCCGCCGCGGGGGTCACCC
>JAQTVU010000253.1:1670-5026 GCA_028706695.1 Mycobacterium sp. | reverse complement strand
GCGGGCGATCCTGTCGGTGTCCGACTCATGGGTCATTTCGCTGCTGTACATGTGCGCCTCCGGCTCGTTCCTGGGCTTCGCCTTCGCCTTCGGGCAGGTGTTGCAGCACAATTTCATGGCGGGCGGACAAAGCCACCCGCAGGCGGCGTTGCACGCCGCCGAGATCGCCTTCATCGGACCGCTGTTGGGGTCGCTGGCGCGGATCGTCGGGGGGCAGGTGAGCGACCGCTTCGGCGGCGGTCGCGTCGCCTTGAGCGTCTTCACCGCCTCCGTCTTCGCCGGCGGACTGCTCGTCGGCGTCAGCATGCTCGCCACCGTCGCCGGCGACCACGGTCGGCCCATGACGGCGCTGACGATGACCGGCTACATCGTCGGTTTCATCGCGCTGTTCGTCTTCTGCGGTGTGGGCAAGGGCGCGGTATACAAGCTGATCCCGACGGTCTTCGAGGAGCGCAGCCGCGAGTTGGGGCTCAGCGACAGTGCGCGCCATCATTGGGCGCGGGTCCGCTCCAGCGCGCTGATCGGCTTCGCCGGCGCGTTCGGCGCACTCGGCGGTGTGGGAGTCAACTTGACCCTGCGGCAGTCCTACGACGCCGAGGGCACCGAGACGCCGGCGTTCTGCATTTTTTTGGCGTGCTACGCCGGCGCCGCGGTCCTGACCTGGGCGCGCTACGTCCGTGACCGCGGCCAACCGGTGGCGATATCCGCTTCGGGCCAGTCCCGCGCCGAGGAGTCGATCACGACGTGAGCACGCGAAGGCAGATACCGAAAGAGATGAAGGAAGCAAGCCATGACGACAGGGGAGAGCGAACCAATGACCGACGGTGACGTGAGCCATCACCTGGAAATGGTGATCGCCATGGCGGTGGAAGCCGGCAAACTCACGCTGAAGTACCGGCGGGACCCCCGCACCACGGAAAAAGGCGATCACGGTGCCGATACGTCGCCGGTCACCGACGCCGACCTGGCGTCGAACCAGTACATCGTCGACCACCTCACGGCGTTGGACCCGGATATTCCGATCATTTCCGAGGAAACCAAGTCGGCCGACTACGCGACCAGGAAGCGGTGGCGGCGTTTCTGGCTGGTCGACCCGCTGGACGGGACCAAAGAGTTCGTCAAGGGCAGCGACGAGTTCACCGTCAATATCGCTCTCGTCGACGAGCTGGAACCGGTGCTCGGTGTCATCTATGTCCCGGCGAAAGAATTGCTGTACTACGCGGTGAAAGGGCGGGGCAGTTGGAAGCGGGTGGGAGAAAATCAGCCCGTTCGAATATTCTCGGCGCCGCCCGATCTGCGTAGGGGGCTCACCGTGGTGGAGAGCGCGTCGCACCCGTCGGCGGAATTGGAAGACTACTTGAAAGATCTCCCGGTCAGGGAGCGTGTTTCGGCGGGGAGTTCGCTGAAGTTCTGCTTGGTGGCCGAAGGGCTCGCCGACATCTATCCGCGGATGAACCCGACCATGGAATGGGACGTGGCGGCCGGAGATTGCATTTACCGCAATTCGGCGCGGCTGGGTCAACGCTTGACCTCGTTGACCTACAACAAGCCGACATTGAAGAATGGCAGCTTTGTCATAGGATTCAAATGAAGCTCGGCAGACATTGGCGGGACGGAAAGGCGTATTTTGGCCAGTCGGTTGGGCGGAAACCGAAACAGGGATATGCAGCTCGTTGCAGGGTTGTCCGATGACCAATGAGATCAGTGTGCGCAAAACGGTGCAGAAGCAGCGGGCGGTGACTTTGTTACGACGCCGGGGCGGCGATGGAACGTCGGCACGGCCTGTGGTGGCTTCGGCTTGGGCTGGGACCGATCCGACGGGCCGGGTGTGCACCGCTTCCTCCGTTGCCGGGAAGGGGCTTTGGAATGGGTTCTAACATCACATGGCACCGGCACAGCGTGACCCGACGCGAGCGGGAGGAGCTCAATGGCCACCGCGGGTGTGTGATCTGGTTCACCGGGCTGAGCGCCAGCGGTAAGAGCACGGTCGCGAATCTGGTGGATCGGAAACTATACGAGCGGGGCGTGCGCAGCTATCTGCTGGACGGCGACAACGTGCGCCATGGGCTCAACGCCGGTCGCGACGTGCTCGAAAAACAGCATGACAAGGAATTCGCCAAGCGTTTTGGTCTGGGTTTTTCGGCGCAGGATCGGGAAGAGAACATCCGCCGCATCGGCGCGGTCGCAAAACTGTTCTGCGAGGCGGGCGTCGTCACCCTGACGGCGTTCATCAGCCCTTACCGCCGCGACCGCGACCGTGTTCGCGAGAATCTCAGCGACGGCGATTTCATGGAGATCTTCGTCGACACCCCGATTGAGATCTGCGAAAAGCGCGACCCAAAGGGCCTCTACAGGAAGGTCAGGGCCGGCGAGATCAAGGGCTTCACCGGGATCGACGATCCCTACGAGGCCCCGCTGCACCCGGAGCTGCGGCTGGAGGGTGGCGCCGAGGATGCCGACACGCTGGCCAACGAAGTGATCGCACACCTGCAAAACGTCGGCGTCATTCCGGCCCTGGCGCCAAGTGGAGGTTTTTAGGACCCATTCCCTGAACCCGAATTCTCGTTTTCACCGATTTGGTGACAACTTTCAACAGAAAGGCGGATTACCGTGACGAAACAACTACTCGCCCCCACCCGAGTCCTGCGGGACTATCTGTCCAATTCCCTGGTGTGGGAAGACTTCTTGGCCCAGGGCGGCTTTGTGGACGGGGACATCGTGGTCGCCGACCCGTTCAAGGCCGGCACCACCTGGACGCAGCGCATCCTGGAGCAGATCCTGAGCAACGGCGAAGAACGCGACGCCGGGCTCTCGGACACCTCACCGTGGCTGGACTCCAGCTGGGGAAACCACGCCGGGATGCTCAAGACGCTCAAAGAGCAGCGCGAGGCCGGCACGCGGCGGGTCATCAAGTCGCACCTGCCCGCCGACGCGCTCCCGATCGCCCCGGAAGCCCGTTATGTCTTCGTCGGCCGCAACGGCAAAGATCTGGGCATCAGTTTCCACAATTACCTGCACAACTTCTCCGAGTCGACCATGGCCCAGATCAACCGGATTCACGCCGACTGGTCCGGTGACCCGACTCCGCTGGCGATTCCGGACGACATGCAGCAGTTCTTCGACCTGTGGCTGGACACCGACGGATACCAGTGTTGCGACCTGCTCGACATCATGGCGTCGTGGTGGAAGCTCAAGGACCAGCCCAACATCCTGCTCGTCCACTACCGGGACCTCAAAGACGATCTGCCGGGGGAGATCTCGCGAATCGCGAAATTCATGTCCATCGATCCGACGTCGCTGCGCATGGATGCCATCGCCGAGCACTGCTCCTTCGAGTACATGAGCGGGCGGGCGGA
>JAQTVU010000253.1:0-1660 GCA_028706695.1 Mycobacterium sp. | reverse complement strand
GGAGCAGATGGCGCCCTTCGGCGGGGAACACATGTCCAACGCCAAGGCCTTCTTCCACAAGGGACCCAAGCGCGACTTCCGCACCGAACTGACCCCCGAGCAGATCGAACGCTTCGACCGGAAAGCTCTCCAGAAGCTGGGCAAGGAGTGCGCCCGGTGGCTGGAGACGGGCGCCAAGAGCTGAGGAGCAGGGCTCAGAGCTCGCGGAGCCTTCGACCCGACCCCGGACTGGGCACCGCCACCCGGGGTCGGCTCTCGATACGACGGGTGAGGAAGGGGCCCACTGGTGATCGACTTCGGAACGCTGCCGCCGGAGGTCAACTCCGGGCGCATGTACGCGGGGCCGGGATCGGGACCGATGATGGCCGCGGCGGAGGCCTGGGATGGACTGGCCGCGGAGTTGCATGCCGCGGCGGCGCGCTACTCGTCGACGGTCTGCGGGCTGACGGCACGGTGGCAAGGCGCCTCGTCGTCGACGATGGCGGCCGCCGCCGCGCCCTACGTGGCCTGGATGAGCGCGACCGCCACGCAGGCCGAACAGACGGCGAGTCAGGCCAGGGCGGCCGCGGCCGCGTTCGAAACCGCCTTCGCCGCAATGGTTCCGCCGGTGGCGGTCGCGGCGAACCGGACCCGGCTGCTGGCGCTGATCGCGACCAATTTCTTCGGCCACAACACACCGGCGATCATGGAGACCCAGGCGCAGTACCTCGAGATGTGGGCGCGGGACGCGGGGGCCATGTACGGTTACGCCGGCTCCGCGGCGGTGGCCTCGCTGTTGACGCCGTTCAACACGCCGCCGCGGTCGGTCGGCCCGGCCGGTTCCGCCGGGCAGGGCGCCGCGGTCGCCCGGGCCACCGGCACCGCGGCCGGGGCGCACGCGCAGATGTTGCCGCAGCTCATGTCCGCGGTGCCGTCCTCGCTGCAGAACCTGGCGGCGCCCGCCGCCGCGACAGCTACCACGTCGGCACCGCAGTCGCTGGCCGCGTCGCTGAACACGCTCATCAATTTCGGAATCGGACCGGTGGGCCCGTTGTCGCTGTACGGCATCGTGGGCGTGCCCGAACTGCTGGGCGCCCAGGGCTATCTCTTGCCCCAGGCCGGGGCAAACCTGGCCGACGCCGCCGGCGCGCTGGCGGCGTCGCCGGCAGCGTTCGATGTGCAGACCGGCGCTGTGGGCTCGGCAGTGTCCGCGGGCATGGGTCGCGCCGGTTTCGTCGGGACTCTGGCGGTGCCGCAGGGGTGGGCGATGGCCGCCCCTGCGGTCAAGCCGGTGGCCGCGGTGTTCGCCGACGCCGGTCCGCCCGGTGCCGCCGCGCTCGCCGCGACCCGCGGCGAGGCAACGCAGCTGTTCGGCAACATGGCCCTGTCCAGCCTGGCCGGGCGGGCGATCGCCAGCACCGGCGCCACAACCGCCCGCACGGCCGGCGGCGCGGGCGGCGCCGCCGCGAACGAGGCCGCCGGCCAGGTCAACATCTTCGTGATACCGGCGGTGCCGCAATGACTTTCAGCTGGCCCTTCGCGGCCGTCACCGCGGGACCGGTGTGATGTTCTTCGGGTTGTTGCCGCCGGAGGTCAACTCGGCTCGCATGTACGCGGGGCCCGGTTCCGGTTCGATGCTGACGGCCGCGGAGGCATGGGACGGCTTGGCGGCGCAGCTGCA
>JAQTVU010000252.1 GCA_028706695.1 Mycobacterium sp. | reverse complement strand
GGCCGCCCCCGTGCCTGACGGGCTTCACCCCGGCGTCGCAGTGGCGGTCCCCGGCCGACACCAGCCTGCAGCCGCTGCCGTCCGGCACCTACTGCAAGATTCCGTTGGACACGCCCGCCAACAGCGTGCGCGGTTCGCGCAACATGCCCTGCGTCGACGTCCCCGGCAAACGGGCCGCCACGCCCCGGGAGTGCCGCGACCCCAAGCCCTACGTGCCGGCCGGCACCAACCCGTGGTACGGCGACCCGAACCAGATCGTGAACTGCCCGGCGCCCGCGGCGCGCTGTGACCAGCCAGTCAACCCGGGCACGGTGATCCCGGCGCCGTCGGTAAACAACGGCCTGAACCCGGCGCCTTCGGATCGGGTCGCGGGGACACCCCCGCCGATCAGCGACCCGTTGTCGCGGCCGGGGAGCGGCACCGTGGAGTGCAACGGTCAACAGCCCAACCCGTGTGTCTACACTCCGAGCGGGCCTCCCACGGCCGTCTACAGTCCTCAAAGCGGTGAACTGGTAGGGCCCGACGGGGTCAAGTATTCCGTCGAGAACTCGACCAAAACAGGAGACGACGGATGGAAGGAGATGCTGGCGCCGGCCGGCTGAACCCCACCGACGCGGACGACACGTTGCGCACCCCGGCGAGGACCAACGATCCGCCAGCGGCGGAGGCCGCAGAGCAGACCGTTTCGGAGGCTGCCACCGGAGAAATCCAGCGCGGGGCCCAAGGCCGGCCCGGCGTCGTGGCGCGCCGTCCGTCCCGCCTGGATGGCCGGTGGCTGGCGGGTATCACCGCGGCGCTGGTTCTGCTGACCGGCGCCGTGGGCGCCGGCGGCTATTTCGCGTTCCGCTTTCATCAGGAATCCCGGACCGCGGCGCGCAACGAGGCCGCGGCGCTCAACGCGGCGGTGGACTGCGTTGCCGCGACGCAGGCACCCGACCCCAGCGCGATGGCGGCAAGCGAGCAAAAGATCATCGACTGCGGCACCGACGCCTTCCGGTCTCAGGCCCTGCTGTACACCAGCATGGTCGTCCAGGCATACCAGGCGGCCAACGTGCACGTGCAGGTGTCCGACGTGCGGGCCGCCGTCGAACGCGACAACGCCGACGGGTCCGTCGACGTGCTCGTCGCGATGCGGGTCAAGGTGGCCAGCGACCAGACCCGGAACGAAACGGGCTACCGGCTGCGGGTCAGGATGGCACCGGCCGAGGGCCAGTACAAGATCTCCAAACTGGACCAGGTGACCAAGTGACGATGGTGGTCGAGGAGACTCCGACCACGGCAGGAGCACCACCGAACACGTTGGCGCCGTGGCATCTTCGGGCTGCTGCCGGCGCCGTCGACATCCTGCCGGGCACCGCCGCGGTGACCACCCTGGCGTTGGTCGCGTTGACCGTGCGCCGGCACCCGATTTGGTGGTGGGTGTGTGTCTCGGTCGGCGGGCTGGCCATCCTGGTGACGCTGCTCAACCGGTTGCTGGTGCCGGCGATCACCGGCTGGAGCCTGGGACGCGCACTGCGCGGGATCCGCGTGGTGGACCGCGAAGGTGTCCCCGCCGGCGCCTGGAGATTGCTGCTGCGGGACCTGGCTCATCTCCTCGACACCGTCTCGGTGGTGGGATGGCTTTGGCCCCTGTGGGATTCGCGGCGCCGCACCTTCGCCGACATGCTGGCGCGCACGGAAGTGCGCTGCGCCGCAACCGGCGAGCGGCCAGGCGGCGTCCGGCGATGGACCGCGACCGCGGTGCTGACGGCGGCGGGGCTGTGCCTGGCCGGCGCGGCGCTGGCCTACCTGGTGGTCTATTCCCGGGAACGGGCGACGGACCAGACGCGCGCCCAGATCGCGGTCGAGGGGCCACGGATCGTCGCGCAGCTGCTCACCTACGACCCGAAGACGTTGCACGACGACTTCGCGCGCGCCCTGTCGCTGGCGACCGACAGATACCGCAGTCAACTGGCCGCGCCGCAGGACATCGTGCAGAAGGGCAAACCGGTCCTCAACGAATACTGGGTGACCGACAGCGCGGTGCAGTCGGCGAGCCCGGACCGGGCGACGATGCTGTTGTTCATGCAGGGCCGGCGCGGCGCGGCGCCCGAAGAACGCTACATCACCGCGACCGTCCGGGTGGTCTTCGCCAAGGGCGGCGACCACCGCTGGGGCGTCGACAACCTCACCGTCCTGACCAAACCGAAGCCGCCCGGAAACGGACGATGAGTCCCCGTCGCCTGTTCCGGTCCGGCGACGAACCGCTGTTCGTCGCCCGTCCGGTGCTGCCGCGGCGACCGTGGGGGCTGCCCGTTGCGGCCGCGGTCGCCGCCGTGATGATGGCGGCGGCGATCGCGGTGAGCGCGCTGATGCTGGCCGCCCGCGAGTCCCGGGAGCGCCAGGCGTCCCGGAACCGCGCGGCGCTGAGCTACGTGACCGGGTTCATGACCCAGTTGACCTCCAGCGATCCCTTCCACGCCAACGATTACGTCAACCGCATACTGAGCCAGGCGACCGGGAATTTCGCCAAGCAGTACCAAGCCAACGAGAATGCGATCCTGCTGCAAGTGGCCCGCGCCGAACCGGCCACGGGCACCGTCCTGGACGCCGGCATAGAACGCTGGAACGACGACGGCAGCGCCAATGTAATAGTGGCGACGGCGGTCACCTCCAAGTCGCCGGACGAGAAGCAGGTCATCGAGAACACGAGCCGCTGGACGGCAACCGCAACGCAGGAAGGGAATCAGTGGAAGATCAGCAACCTGGTGAAGGTGCTCTGACCCCCAGCGCCGCCGCCGAGGCGGCCGCGCCACGGGGCCGGCGCCGCCGGGCAAGGCGGCCCGCCGGTAAGCGGCTCGCCGTCGCGGTGGCCGCGGCGCTGTTCGTCGGCTCCGCGGCGTTCGCCGGCGCGACCGTGCAGCCGTACCTGGCCGACCGTGCCACGGCCGCGACCAAACTGAAGGTGGCCCGGACCGCGGTGAACGCGATCACCACGCTGTGGACCTACACCCCCGAGAACATGAGCACGCTCGCCGACCGCGCATCGGGCTACCTCAGCGGCGACTTCGAGTCGCAGTACCGCAAATTCGTCGACGCGATCGTGGCGCCCAACAAACAGGCCAAGGTCACCAACAGCACCGAGGTCGCCGGGGCGGCGGTGGAGTCGCTGGACGTGCCCAACGCCGTCGTCATCGTCTACACGAACACCTCGTCCACCAGTCCGCTGACAAAGAACATCCCGGCACTGAAATACCTGTCCTACCGGTTGTTCATGAAACGCACCAACGGGCGCTGGCTGGTGACCAGGATGACGACGATCACCTCGCTGGACCTGACACCGCACCTGTAGGGCGCCGGGCCGACGACGAAACGCGCCCAGGGACAGCTCATTCAGTTGAACGCCGGCCCCCTCAGCCGCCTCAGCCATATCAGCCACGGCAGCCGCAATGCCAACTTAGCTAACGGCTCTCTCAATTACGTTTGCTCGCTTGCGGTTTCGTGCGTCCCCGCGCCGGCCCGGGGGCGGGGCTGCCCGCGCCTGGTTCGTCGCGCCTGGTGCTGGGCCTGGTGTTCCACGGCGATCGCCAGTTCGGCGGCACCGGCGATGCGGTGGAAACCCTTGCGGTCGTAGACGTGTGCGACGATGCCGCCCAGCAACAGGCCGATCACCAGGCCGATCGACGTCATCACCAATGCCTGGGACAAGCCGGCGTCGCGGCGACCGTCGAGATACAGCAGCGACCGTGTGCCGAGGAACACCTGGTGCATCGGTTCGAACTCGGCCAGCCAGCGAAACAACGGCGGCACCGCCTCCAGCGGCACCGTGGCGCCGGCCGAGGGCAGCCCGAGTATCACGAAGATCAGCATGCTGACCAGCAGGCCCATCGAACCCAGCACCGAGAGTAGCGAACTGGATGTGACGCCCACCGCGGTAATCGCGAAGACACCGAACGCCCACAGCTGCCAGCCCAGATCGACGGGCATGCCGAGCCCGTGGCCGATCGCCAGATACACCGCCGACGTGAGCAGCGCCAGGAACACCATCATGGCCCACTTGACCAGCAGCGTCTGAAACCGCGAGATCTGCACCTGCTCGGCGAAGCGGTAGACCGGCCCGAATTCCGCCGGTACGTAGCCGAGCAGCGCGTCCACCAGCGTGCTGACCACGATGCTGCCGGTGAACCCGGCCAGCAGCAGCAACAGTGCGTAATAGAACGCCGATAGCCCGTTGCCGGTGCCGTTCGGCAGTGGGCGGTACACGGTCGACCTGATGTTGATTGGGCTGGCGAGCCCGGCGGCCGACGCCCCGGTCAGCGGCGCGCCGCCGCTCTGGGCCGCCACCTCGGCCGTAAGCCGTTGCCCCACTTGCTCTTGGACGGTAGCCATCGCCACGGTCAGGGTCTGACCGGCGATGCTGGAACCCAACGTGCCAGCGCGCGGGTTGGTCGAGATGGCGATGACGGGCGGCCGCGCTCGGGTGTGCATGATCGCGCTGGCCCCGAATTCGCGCAACCTTGACGAGAAGGTCGGCGGTATCACGGCTTCGCCGTACACCTGGGCTCGGTCCATCAGCCGGTTGGCCTGGTCATGGGACACCACGCGGACGTCGAACTTCTGCTTGTCCAAGCTTTTGGCCAGCCCCGCGGCGATCTGCGCGCCCGCCGGGCCGGTGTCCTCGTTGACGACGGCGATGGGGAAGTGGCGCAGATTGGTCGTCGGGTTCAGGATCCCACCGAGATACAACGCGCACAGGGCCGCCATCAGGGCCAGCGTGGTCACCAGCGGCACCGCCCAAAACCGCGTGGTGCGAATCGCCTTGATATCCGCGTCGGGATTGGGCGCCGCGTGCCGTGGCTGCGATCGAGACATGTGGGCTCCTGTCCGTGGGGCCACTCTAAAGTGTGTCGGCCCGGCGCCAACCAGTCCGGGGGCACGCCACAGCGGGCCTCCGGTGCCGCACAGCTTAGCCCGACCGGGCGACCCAGGTGAGTTGCGATCGGCCCCTCGGGTTGGTCGGCGAGTGGGCCCGGCCGCGCCACCCACCGCCGCTATTCCGGTGGGCCATAA
>JAQTVU010000251.1 GCA_028706695.1 Mycobacterium sp. | reverse complement strand
CCGAAACCCGCGGCGCCACCCTGAGTGAACGCGGAGCGACCCGCATGGACGACCGGACCTCTGACACATCGATGGAACGGCGCAAAAAGGAAGGATATTTCTGATGAGCAAGCCGATCGACCTTCGCAGCGCGCGCGAGCACAAGGCGCTGCGCTTCCTCACCGCCGGCAGCGTGGACGATGGCAAGAGCACGCTGATCGGGCGCCTGCTGCTCGACAGCCGCGCGCTGCTCGCCGACCAGTTCGACACCCTGCGGCGTGGCGCGCAGGGCGGCGAGATCGTCCTGGGCCATCTCACCGACGGCCTCGAAGCCGAGCGCGAGCAGGGAATCACCATCGACGTGGCCTACCGCTACTTCGCCACCCCGCGTCGCAAATTCATCATCGCCGATGCGCCGGGACACGAGCAATACACCCGCAACATGGTCACCGCCGCGGCGGGCAGCGATGCCGCAGTGCTGCTGGTCGACGTCACCAAGCTCGACTTCGGCGCGCCGCGGCTGCAACTGCTGGCGCAGACGCGGCGCCACGCCCTGCTGGCGCACCTGCTGCGCGTGCCGTCCGTCGTGTTTGCCGTCAACAAGCTCGACGCCGTCGCCGATCCGCAGGCCGCCTACGAGGCGGTGCAGGAGGCGGTGCTGCGCTTCGCGCATGGCGCTGGCATCGAGCCCTCCGGCATCATCCCGGTGTCGGCGCTTCGCGGCGACAACGTGGTCGCGCCTTCCGAGACCTGGCGCTGGTCTTCCGGACCGACCCTGCTGCAGCGGCTCAAGGCGCTGCCCGCGGCGGACGAACCGCAGTCGGGCGCGTTGCTCCTGCCGGTGCAATACGTCGCCGTCGCGGACGAGGGCACCGGCCATCGGCCGCGCACGTTGTGGGGGCGCATCGCCCAAGGGCAGGTGCGCGCCGGCGACCGCATCCGCGTCCACCCCGGCGGTGAAACCGCAACGGTGCAGGAAGTGAACCATGCCGGGACGATCGCGGGCTGCTGCGTCGCCGGGCAGTCCGCCGGGCTGGTGCTCGACCGGCACATCGACGTGTCGCGCGGCGACTGGATCCTCGGCGACTCGGGCGGCGATGTGCCGGGGGCGGCGACGCACGCGTTCAGCGCCACGCTGGCCTGGCTGGACACCGAGCCCGCGACAGTCGGCCGCAAATACTGGATCCGCCATGGCCACCGCTGGGTCGCCGCGCGCATCACCGCCATCGACAGCCGCCTGGACATCCACACCCTGGAACCCGCCGCGGCGCAGGCGCTTGCAGTCAACGACATCGGCCGGGTGCGGGTGGAGGCGCAGCTCCCGCTGCCCCTGGCGGCGTACGCGGTCAACCGCGTCGCCGGCGGGATGATCGTGGTCGATCCCGCCAGCCATCGCACCAGCGGCGCGCTGCTCGTCGAGGCGCAGCGCGACGGCCACGGCATTCAGGCGGGAGGCCGGTGATGGGGCGCGTCGCTTTCGTTGGCGCCGGGCCGGGTCCGGTGGACTTGGTCACCCTGCGCGGAGCGCGCCTGCTCGCCCGGGCCGACGTCGTGCTGGTCGACGCCCTGGTCGATCCCGCCTTTCGCGATCTGGCCCCGCGGGCACTCTGGATCGACGTCGGCAAACGCGGGTTTCGCTGCAGCACGCAGCAGGAGGTGATCAATGCCCGGCTCGTGCGGCACGGACGGGAACACGGCCTCGTCGTTCGGCTCAAGGGCGGCGATCCCGGAATTTTCGGCCGGCTCGACGAGGAACTCGCCGCGGTCGCCGCCGCCGGCCTGGAATGCGAGGTGGTGCCCGGGATCACCGCGGCGCTGGCCGCAGCCGCCGACACCCGCCGCCCCCTGACCCGGCGCGGGCACGCACGCAGTGTCAGCCTGAGCACCGCGATGACGCGCGATGGCCCCCTGCAGCCCGGCCACACGGCCGAGACCGAAGTGTTCTACATGGCAGGCCGCCAGCTTGCCGCGCTCTCGCGCCGGCTGCTCGCTGCGCGGTGGCCCGCGTCCACCCCGGTCAGCGTGGTGTCGCGCGCGGGTTGTGCCGACAGCCTGCACAGCACCCACGTGCTGGCCGATCTCGGACAGGCCGCACTGCTGCATTCGGGCCGGCCGTCGGTGGTCGTGGTCGGTGCCGGCGCGGCGGAGGTCGCCGCGGGCGGGCAAGCGCCTGTGCCTCTGGCGGATGCCGCGGCCCCCGTTCGCGCCGGTTCGCCCGTGCCGGGATGACTGCCGGCGGCAACCCGACCTGCCGCCACGTGGAGGCGCAGAGCGCGCCGCCCGCCCGTTCCATTTCCTTTCCCATCAACCAACCTGCCCTTTGCCGCATGGACCTGCATGACATTGCTGCTGCGCCGCTAGCGCCGGCGCTTTCCGCCGACATCCTCGAGACCGACGCCGTGATCATCGGCGCCGGCCCGGTCGGGCTGTTCCAGGTGTTCGAACTCGGCCTGCTCGACATCAAGGCCCACGTCATCGACACCCTGCCCCATCCCGGCGGGCAGTGCGTCGAGCTCTACCCGGACAAGCCCATCTACGACATTCCCGCCGTGCCAGTATGCACCGGACAGGAACTCACCGACAACCTGCTCAGGCAGATCGCGCCCTTCGGCGCCACGTTTCATCTCGGGCAGGAAGTCTCGGGCCTGGAGCGCCAGGCAGACGGGCGCTTCCTGGTGGAGACCAGCAAGTCCACGCGGCTGCTGAGCAAGACCGTGTTCATCGCCGCCGGCGTCGGCTCGTTCCAGCCGCGCACCCTCAAGGTGGACGGGCTGGAGAAATTCGAGGGCAGCCAGGTGTTCTACCGCGTGCGCAACGCCGCGCAGTTCGCCGACAAGAACCTGGTGATCGTCGGCGGCGGAGACTCCGCGCTCGACTGGGCGCTGCATTTCGTGCGGGCGCGAGAGCACAAGCCCGAAAGCGTCACCCTCATCCACCGGCGCGACGGCTTTCGCGCGGCGCCCGCCTCGGTGGCGCAGATGCACGCCCTGTGCGCGCAGCACGAAATGCAGTTCCTCATCGGCCAGATCAGCGGCTATGAAGAAAACGCCCAGGGGGTGCTGCACACAGTCAAGGTCACCGGCAACGACGGCATCACCCGCCGCCTGCCGATGGACATGCTGCTGGTGTTCTTCGGCCTGTCGCCCAAGCTCGGACCGATCGCCGAGTGGGGCCTGGCGCTCGAACGCAAACAGATCGTGGTGGATACCGAGAAGTTCGAAAGCACCATTGCGGGCATCTTCGCCGTGGGTGACATCAACAACTATGCGGGAAAGAAAAAACTCATCCTCTCGGGCTTCCACGAGGCCGCCCTCGCCGCCTTCGGCGCCGCCTCCTACGTCTTCCCCGAGAAGAAGATCCACCTGCAATACACCACCACCAGCCCCAAACTCCACAAAGCCCTCGGCGTGAACACGCCGGTGTTCGACTGAAACACCGCGTCGACGCGCCACGCGTTGTCGGGGCATGATTCGCGTCAGCCCGATCGGGCAGGGCCTTTCGAGTGCCCCCCAGTGCCAGGCCATCCCCACCCCGGCCCTCCCCATCGGTGGGGAGGGAGAGGCTCACCTCCCCACCGATGGGGGAGGTCGGGAGGGGGATGCCCGGCCTGCCCCCGTGGGGATCAAGAAAACTTGGGGCGGCCCGGCGTTTTCTCAGGAACGCTCGCCAACAAACCCTTGCAGGCAATCGCGTCGGCTCCACGCAGCGGGTTTTCCGCGCCCGCAAGGGAACGTCCCGGCCGGTTTGAAGGCCGTGTCAGAAGACATGGTGTCCGGTCGACATGACCGAAAGTCGGCCGGACGTTCGAAATCCGAACGGCGCAATGTCTGGCTTGCGAGTACGGGTTTCCTCCAGGTCGGCTCGAAGTACCTCGTTGAAAATCAACACCTTGCCCATGCCTGCCCAGATCCGGCACTGGCCTGGCACGAACACTGCAACTTCATCATTGCGCAAATCGTCACGCGCCCGTACAGGTGGCCCGGATGCTCGGCACCTGAAGGCTCTAAATCAGAAATGGAGACATGCAATGGAAGTGCAATCACAAGTCCAGGTCTTGGGCATCGATGCCGGCGGCACGATGACCGACACCTTCTTTGTCCGCGCGGACGGACGCTTCGTCGTCGGCAAGGCCCAGAGCAATCCCGCAGACGAGTCCCTGGCCATTCTCGAGTCGTCGAAGGACGCCCTCGCCCACTGGGGGCGGGACGTGGACGCCGTCTATCCCGAACTCGTCACCTGCGTCTATTCGGGAACGGCCATGCTCAACCGGGTGGTGCAGCGCAAGGGGCTCGATGTCGGCCTGCTCGTCAATCGCGGCTTCGAACAGGTGCATTCCATGGGGCGGGCGATCCAGAGCTACCTCGGCTATGCGCTCGAAGACCGCATCCACCTCAACACCCACCGCTACGACGAGCCGCTGGTGCCGCTGTCGCGCACCCGCGGCGTCACCGAGCGCACCGATGTCCAGGGCCAGATCGTCATTCCGCTGCGGGACGACGAAGTGCGCCAGGCAACCCGCGAACTGGTGGACGCGGGCTCCAAGGCCATCGTCGTGTGCCTGCTGCAGTCGCACAAGAACGAGACCAACGAGCAACGCGCCCGGGACATCTGCCGGGAAGAGCTGGACAGGCTGGGCGTGGACATCCCGGTGTTCGCCTCGGTGGATTACTACCCGTCGCGCAAGGAAAGCCACCGCATGAACACGACCGTGCTCGAAGCCTATGCGGCCGAGCCGTCGCGCCAGACGCTGAAAAAAGTCAGCGACCGGTTCAAGAAGCACGGCGCCAAGTTCGACCTGCGGGTGATGGCCACCCACGGCGGCACCATCAGTTGGAAGGCCAAGGAGCTGGCGCGCACCATCGTCTCGGGGCCCATCGGCGGGGTCATCGGCTCCAAGCTGCTGGGTGAAAAGCTCGGCTACGAAAACATCGCCTGCAGCGACATCGGCGGGACGTCCTTCGACATGGCGCTGATCACCAAGGGGAATTTCGCCATCGCCTCCGATCCGGACATGGCCCGCCTGGTGCTGTCGCTGCCGCTGGTGGCGATGGATTCGGTCGGTGCCGGCGCC
>JAQTVU010000250.1 GCA_028706695.1 Mycobacterium sp. | reverse complement strand
GGTTCTAAGGGCGTGGTGTGGGGCCCGGTCAAGGACGTCGTGCACATCAGCCACGGCCCGGTGGGGTGCGGCCAGTACTCCTGGGCGACGCGGCGCAACTACTCCCGGGGTGCGCTGGGCATCGACAACTTCGTGGCGATGCAGTTCACCAGCGACTTTCAGGAACGCGACGTGGTGTTCGGTGGCGACAAGAAGCTGGCGAAGATCAACGAGGAGATCGCCGAGCTGTTTCCGTTGGCGAAGGGCATCTCGATCCAGTCGGAGTGCCCGATCGGGTTGATCGGCGACGATATCGAGGCGGTGGCGCGGGAGTCGTCCAAACAGCTCGAGATGCCGGTCGTGCCGGTGCGTTGCGAGGGTTTCCGCGGCGTGAGCCAGTCGCTGGGCCATCACATCGCCAACGACTCGATCCGTGACTGGGTGCTGGGCACGCGCGACACGACCGAACAAACGCCCTACGATATCGCGCTCATCGGCGACTACAACATCGGCGGTGACGCGTGGGCATCACGAAAGATCCTGGAGGACATGGGTCTTCGGGTGATCGCGCAATGGTCGGGTGACGGCACCGTCAACGAGCTGGCCACCACGCACCTGGCCAAGCTCAACGTCATCCACTGCTACCGGTCGATGAACTACATCTGCCGCACGATGGAGGAGAAGTACCAAATCCCTTGGGTGGAGTACAACTTTTTCGGCCCCACCAAGATCATCGAGTCGATGCGCGCGATCGCCGAGTACTTCGACGATCACATCAAGGAGAAGACCGAGGAAGCCATCGCGAGCTACCAGCCGGCGTTCGACGCGGTCAAGGAGCGCTACCAAGATCGCCTCCCGGGCAAGACGGTGATGCTGCTGATCGGCGGTCTGCGGCCGCGGCACACCATCGGCGCCTACGAGGACCTCGGCATGGAGGTCATCGGCACCGGGTACGAGTTCGGCCACGGCGACGACTACGCCCGCACGTATCCGGAGATGAAGTCCGCCACGGTGATCTACGACGATCCCACCGCCTACGAACTCGAGGAGTTCGCCCGCCGGCTCAAGCCGGACCTGATGGGCGCCGGGGTCAAGGAGAAGTACGTGTTCCACAAAATGGGCGTGCCGTTCCGGCAGATGCACTCCTGGGATTACTCGGGCCCCTACCACGGGGTCGAAGGTTTCGCGGTGTTCGCGCGGGACATGGACATCGCCATCAACAGCCCGACCTGGAACCTGTTCCAGCCGCCCTGGGAGGTTACGCAATGACCATCACACCGATTCCCGATCACAACGACCTGTTCAAAGCCGACGAGTATCAGCGGCAGTTCGAGCGCAAGGCGGAGTTCGAGGCGGGTTGCGGCTCAGACGAGGTCGCGCGGGTCCAGGCATGGACCCGCACGGCCGAGTACCGGGAGCGCAACTTCGCCCGGGAGGCGCTCACGGTGAACCCGGCCAAAGCCTGCCAGCCCCTCGGGGCTGTGCTGGCCGGGCTGGGCTTCGCGGGAACCCTGCCGCTGGTGCACGGGTCGCAGGGCTGCGTCGCGTACTTCCGCAGCCACTTCGCCCGGCACTTCAAGGAGCCGGTGCCGACGGTGTCGTCGTCGATGACCGAGGACGCCGCCGTGTTCGGCGGGCTGAACAACATGGTGGAGGCATTGGACAACGCGACCGCGTTGTACAAGCCCGACATGGTCGCGGTCAGCACCACCTGCATGGCCGAGGTCATCGGTGACGACCTGCACGCCTTCATCGAGACGGCGCGCGAAAAAGGTTCGGTGGCCGAGGATTACCCGGTGCCGTTCGCGCACACGCCAAGCTTCGTGGGTTCGCACCTGACCGGGTACGACAACATGCTGCGCGGGATCCTGGAGTACCTCGCCAAGGACCACAAGGCTGAACCCAACGGCAAGATCAACATCGCTCCCGGTTTCGAAACCTACATCGGCAACCTGCGCGAGATCGAACGGATCCTGACGCTGATGGGTGTCGAGCACACCATCCTCGGCGACCACCGCGCCGCCCTGGACTCGCCGGCCAACGGTGAGTACGAGATGTTCCCGGGTGGCACCTCACTGGACGATGCGGCCGATTCGGTCAACGCCAAAGCGACGGTGTTCCTTCAGGAAACGGCCGCCAAGAAGACCAACGAGCTGGTCCGCGATTCCTGGAAGCAGGAGACGGTGATGCTTCCCCCGCCGATCGGGGTCGGCAACACCGACCGGTTCGTCTCCGAGATCGCCCGGCTGGCCGGTGTGGGGGTGCCGGCCGAGCTGACCGCGGAGCGGGGCAGGCTGGTCGACGCGCTCACCGACTCGCATGCCTATCTGCACGGCAAGCGCGTCGCCGTCATCGGCGATCCCGACCTGGTGGTGGGCTTGCTCGGGTTCGTGCTGGAACTGGGCATGGAGCCGGTGCACGTCGTGAGCACCAACGGCGACAAGGAGTTCAAGAGCGCCGCCGAGGCCGTGCTGGCGAAGAGCCCGTTCGGGGCCAGCGCGACGGTGTGGCCGGGCAAAGACATGTGGCATTTGCGGTCGCTGGTGTTCACCGAGCCGGTCGACCTGCTGATCGGCAACTCGTACCTGAAGTACCTGGCCCGCGAGGCCGAGCTTCCGCTGGTGCGGGTCGGTTTCCCGATCTTCGATCGCCATCACCTGCATCGGTTCCCGATCCTGGGCTACGAGGGTGGTCTGCACCTGCTCACCGCCATGGTGAACACGGTGCTCGACGAGCTCGACCGGACCGCACCCGACCACAGCTTCGACGCGGTGCGGTGAATCATGGCCGACGCGAGCGTTTTCGAAGAGCCGGCCTGCGATCACAATCGCGGTAAGTCCGCGAAGCAGAAGAAGGCCGGCTGCCCGAAACCGAAGCCGGGCGGTGCTTCCGGGGGATGCGCCTTCGACGGAGCGATGATCACCCTCGTTCCGATCGTGGACGCCGCCCACGTGGTGCACGGGCCGATCGCTTGTGCCGGCAATTCATGGGACGGCCGGGGGAGTCTGTCCTCCGGGCCCGTCCTGTACCGGCGGGGCTTCACCAGCGACGTTGCCGAACACGATGTGGTGTTCGGCGGCGAGCAGAAGCTCTACGACACCATCGGCGATGTCGTCGCCAGGTTCGCCCCGCCCGCGGTGTTCGTCTACTCCACCTGCGTCACCGCCACCATCGGTGACGACTTGGACGCGGTGTGCGCGGCTGCCGCCACCGCGCACGGTGTCCCGGTCATCCCGGTGAATTCGCCGGGCTTCGCCGGCAGCAAGAACCTCGGCAACCGGCTCGCGGGTGAGGCGCTGCTGCGGCACGTCATCGGCACCGAAGACCCCACCTACACAACCGAATACGACGTCAACCTGGTGGGTGAGTACAACATCGCCGGTGAGCTCTGGGATGTCGAGCCGGTGCTGAGCAGGCTGGGCATCAGGGTGCTGGCCTGCATCAGCGGCGACGTGCGGTATCGAGATGTGGCGTCGGCGCACCGGGCCAAGGCCACGATGGTGGTCTGCTCCAAGGCGCTGCTCGGGCTGGCCCGCGGGCTGCAGGAGCGCTACGGCATCCCGTGGTTCGAGGGCAGTTTCTACGGCATGCGGTCGATGAGCGACGCGATGCGAGCCTTTGCCGGGTTGCTCGACCGGGGCGACGGCGAGCTGATTCGCTCCGCCGAGGATTTGATCGCGATCGAGGAGGCGCGGACCGGTGCCGCACTCGAGCCTTACCGCCAACGGCTGGCGGGCGCCAAGGCGGTGCTCTACACCGGGGGCAACAAGAGCTGGTCGGTGGTGTCGGCACTGCAGGACATCGGTGTCGAGGTCGTCGCCTCCGGGTCCACCAAGAGCACCGACGGCGACGTCGACAAGATCCACCGGCTGATCGGCGCGGAGGGCCGAATCATCAAGGAAGGCAACCCCGCCGAGCTGCTCAAGATCATGGCCGAGACCGGCGCCGACATCCTCATCGCCGGTGGCCGCAACCAGTACACCGCGCTCAAGGGCAAGTTCCCGTTCCTGGACATCAACCAGGAGCGGCACATCCCCTACGCCGGTTACGTCGGGGTAGTGGAACTGGCCCGCCGGGTCGAGCTGGCACTGTCCAGCCCGGTATGGGATCAGGTGCGCGCCCCCGCGCCCTGGGACCTCGCTGGGGTGTCGTGATGGCACGCGTCGTGACGGGCGGCAAACGGGCCGCAATCGATCCGCTCAAGCATTCCGCGCCGCTCGGCGGTGCCCTGGTATTCCTCGGCCTGGCGGCCACGATGCCGATCATGCACGGGTCACAGGGTTGCGCGTCATTCGCAAAGGCCTTGCTCACCAGGCACTTTCGCGAGCCGATTCCGTTGCAGACCACCGCGGTCACCGAGGTCACCGCGGTGATCGGGGCGGGCCAGTCGATGGTCGCCGCGCTGGACGCGATCCGCGGCAAGCAACGGCCGCAGATCATCGGCCTGCTGACCACCGGGCTGACCGAGGTCAGCGGCGAAGACGTGGCCGGCGAATTGCGGTCATACATCGAGGGTTTGGGTGCCGACGCGCCGCTGATCGTCGGCGTGTCCACCCCGGACTTCCGTGGCGGCCTCTCCGATGGTTACGCGGCCGCTTTGGAGGCCCTCGTCCTGGCGGTGCCGCTTGATGCGCCGGCCTGGCGGCGCGGCCTGGCGGTCTTCGCCGGAGCAGCCGTCAATGCTGCCGACGCCGACGAAATCTCAGAGCTGGTGACGGCCTTGGGCCTGGATCCGATCCTGGTGCCGAACATCGCCGCGTCGCTGGATGGACACCTCGACGGGTTCTCGCCGGTGACCACCGGCGGCACCAGCCGTGCCGACCTCGAAGCTCTCGGTGACTGCGGGGCAATCGTCGCGATCGGCAAGACCGCCGCGCCGGCGGCCGCCGCGCTCAGTGCGCGCACCGGCGCGGACGCCGCGGTCTACGCGCACCTGTGCGGGCTGGAGAGCACCGACGCGTTCGTCCGCTACCTGATGTCGCACAGCGACGTGGCTGTGCCTTCGTGGGTGCGCCGGTGGCGGTCCAGGCTGGCCGACGGGCTGCTCGACATCCATTTCGTGTTGGGCGGGGCGCGCGTCGCCCTGGCCGCCGAACCCGACCT
>JAQTVU010000249.1 GCA_028706695.1 Mycobacterium sp. | reverse complement strand
GTATTGACGTCGGCCGACCAGTCCGCGTAGGCGCGGGTGAGCACCAGCGTCCCAAACGACGACGCGAAGTCGATGATGGCGCCGATGTCGACGGTGGCCCGCGCCAGCCGGTCTGGCTGCTTGTCGAGTCCCTTGGCCCTGTCCCGTTGAAACGAGCCGCGCCCATGCACCTGGTCGTAACGGGAGATCACGATGTTGTCGAAGTCAAGATAGACCGCGACGCGGCCCGCGTCGGATTCCGTCATGACCTCAGTCTTGACCATCGACTGCCCGGCGACCCTGTGACTACGCGCATCCCTGTCCATCAGTGGTATTCGTAGTCATCTCCGTCGGTGTCTTTGGCTTGGGGCGGCGGTCGCTGACGGCCTCGGGGGCTCGTGTCGGCAGCGAACGCATGGCAAAAGACGAAGCGTAGCAGAGACCATCACATCTATTCGGACCGCTTCCTCGAGGCCATCCGCGAGCCCCCATCTGCATGGTCTGCGCCGGACGTCCCCGCTTCGGGGCCGATTCCTGCCGCCGGTTGCCGCTGCCGCGGTGCCAGGAGCTGGGCACCGGCGGGGCGCTTGCAGGTTTGCAGCAGTCCCGTAGCGCCACCAGTCGCGGCCCGTACTGACGCTGGTTGCGCTGAACAGCGCGTTGATGTTGTCCGCTTCGCGCATGGGTCCCAGCGCCTCGCCCTCTGGTGCGACGGTGACATCGACGCCGGCGGGGTGGGCCAGCGAAGGCGAAAAAATCCGTCGGCGAACCGAGGGAGGTAACCAGGTCGCCGTTGGGCACCTCATCAAAGTTTTCGGCCAAGAGCTCGGCGTTGCGTCGGCGCGGCGGGGTCTGTCCCAACATTGCGGGCGCCCTTGGCGTTACGCAGTCCCGAACAGTTCACGCAACCGATGCATCCCACACAGTCGACGCAGCGCACACAGCCCACACACGCGACGCAGCGGGCGCAACCGATGCAGGCCACGCATGCCACACATTCCCGCATGAGCAGACTCAACATGATCAACACGCTGGCGACCGCACCGACGCTGCCGGCGGTTGCCGCCGAGCCGATCACCGCGACGCTGCCGGCGGTGGCGACCGATCCGGCCACCGCGACGCTGCCGGCGGTGGCGACCGATCCGGCCACCGCGACGCTGCCCGCGGTGGCGACCGATCCCGGCATTGAGCCGTTGTCGAGAGCGGCCGCTGAATCACGCAGAGCTGGCATCGAATGAGCTATCCGTTCCGGCTTTTGAGTGCGTATGGCGGACCGTCGTTGAGTTCCCAAGGGATGTTAAGCCACCTGGCGGCTCGTCCGGCCGCGCGCTGGTCGCCGTACAAGCTACGGCGTCCAGCATCGCAACTTACTCCCCGAAGCCGCCGCCGGTGGCCCCTGCCACCGAAACCGGCGGCTGTGGACCAACATTCGGGGTTCCGTTGACCCGACTGGCGGCAAACGCCGCGCCCTGGTCGATCATGCTGACGTCGTCGACGTAGGTGTTGTGCGCGGCGAAGTCCAGCCCATCAGAACAGACCGGATCGCCGGGCTCGCAGACCTTGATCGTTTTGGCCTGGTACAGCGGGCCGATGACGAGCGGCGGCTCGCCCAGAAAACTCATGGCCCGAGCGTTCGGCGTCCCGAACAGCACCACCGAGGAGACGTGGCTGGCCACGTCGGGGCTAAGTGGTTTGGGGATATTCGCCGGGTCGATTCCGTCGGGGATCCCGGTCGGGACCTCCGAGGAAGTGACAAACCCCATCACCGCCGCGCCCTGCGAATAACCGCTGAGCACCATTTTGGTGTTGGGACAGCTCTGCGCCATCGATACCACGTGAGTGCCGGCGTCCCTGATGCCGTCGAGACCGGTGTTCCACTGGTCGCTGGCGGGATAGTTGACCGGGTACACATCGAACGACTTCCCGGCCAGGCGGGGACGGAGATTGTCGATGAAAGCCTGCCCGGTTGGACCGATCCCGGGTGCCTCACCGGTGCCGCGGGCAAACACCACCTGGACGTCGGGGCACGGCTGGGCGGAGGCAAACGGGACAGCAGAGGTGAGGACGGATGTGCCAAGGCCCGATGTCGCAACGACAGCGGGACCGAGAATTCGTGCGATGTGACGTGTGATCATGCCGCAATACTCCCCAGCCGGACGCATCTTAAACATATAAGTTTCCTGACCCTTTTTATTTCCGCACACCCCGTCCGACTTCGCAACCGGTAAGTGAAACCGGGCTCAACCGGTCCGGTTCGGGAACGCTACGGGGCATGGCGCCACGATCTGTGGCGAGCCGGCGCCAGGCGCCGGAACCAATTGTGCGGCAGGGCATCCGGCGCTGAGTCAACCACCCAGGTTGCGCACCGCGGTGTCGAGGTCGGTGGCCTGCTCGGCCAGCTGTCGGTCCGACAGCTGCTCACCGCCGGCGCGCCGCACCACTTCTCGGCGCGTCGCGATCTGCAGAGCGCCGCGGTAATGGGGGGAGCCCAGGTCCGCGGGAGTGGCGACCTCGACACGGCCCTCGATCGCCACGAGGGCGGCATCGTCGTCGCCCGCGGCCAGCAGCCGGCGGACGTCGTCAGCCCCGACCGTCATGATCGGCCCCGCCCCGGGCGCTGTCGGAGCTCGTCAATGAGCGCCGAACCCTGTGCCGTCGTGAACTCATCGGCAACCTCTCGTCCGGCCTCCCGGGCCACGGCGCTCAGGTAGCTGCGTCGCGGGCCGGTCATCGGCTCGTCGCCGGTCACCCATTGCGACCGATCCTTCTCGGGATTCTCGCGCGGCGCGCCGTCGGCATCATCGGTCATGCATCTGGCTATGCCCGCTGCCGGGCGGACATAATCGGAACGTCCCGTGCGGGCGACTTTACTCACTGCCCCGCCTGCGCGGCGACCACGTGCGGCGGTGAAACGAAAATCGATGACCAGCCGGAAGTCACCATCGCCGAGATGAGCGTGGAAGCCGTCACCGGCGGCCGGGTGCCGCGGCGGGGGTGTGCGGCTCGGCGGCCACCGACACGGGAACGGGAATTGGCCAGATGCCGATCAGGGGCGAAGCGCCACCCGGATGCAGTTGTCCTTCTTGTTCTTGAAGAAGTCATAGGCGCGCACGCCCTGCTCGAGTGGCATGTCATGGGTGATCAATTTGGCCGGGTTCAGATCGCCCTGCTCGACATAGTCGAACAATCGGCGTATGTAGCGCTGGCCGTGCTGCTGGGCGCTCTTCAGGGTCAGGCCCTTGTTGGTCAGCACCGCCATGGGGAACTTGTCGGTCAGGCCATATATCCCGAGCACCGATACCACGCCCCCCTTGCGGCAGGCCAGGATCGCTTGCCGCAGCGCGGTGGCGCGGTCGGTCTCCATGCGCAGCAGCTGCTTGATCCGGTCGTAGAGCTGCTGCACCCCGGTGCCGTGACCCTCCATGCCGACCGCGTCGATGCAGGCGTCCGGGCCACGGCCGCCGGTCATCTCCCGAAGCGTCTCATGCACGCTATCCACCGCGGTGTAGTCGATGATCTCCAATCCGAATTCGTTGTGCGCCAAGGCCAGTCGCTCGGGGAACCGGTCGATGACGATGGCCCGATCGGCTCCGAGCAACAGCGCGCTGCGGGCGGCCATCAAACCCACCCCGCCGGCACCCCAGACCGCGACCGTGTCCCCTCCGGCGATGTCGCAGAAGTCGGCGCCCATGAATCCGGTGGGAACCGCGTCGGACAAGAACAGCGCCTGTTCGTCGCTGATGTCGTCGGGAACCACGAAACAATTCGCGTCGGCGAACGGCACCCGGATGTACTCGGCATGCGAGCCGGCATAGCCGCCGAACGGGTGCGTGTAACCGTAGACCCCACCCGATGGGTAGCCGAGCAGCGGCTGCTGCAGCTCGGCATTGGGGTTGGTGGTGTCGCAACACGAATACACTTCGTGGTCGCAATACCAGCAGCGGTTGCACGCGATGAACGACGGCACCACCACCCGATCGCTCACCTTGGTGTCGCGCACCTCGGGGCCCGTCTCCACCACCGTGCCCATGAACTCGTGGCCGAAGACGTCGCCGGCCCGCATTCCGGGCAGGTAGCCGTCGATGAAGTGAAGATCCGACCCGCACGTGGTGGTGAGCCGGACTTCGACGATCGCGTCGTGGGGGTTCACGATCTTCGGGTCGTCGACCGTCTCCACTGACAGGTCATTGACGCCATTCCAGCACAGTGCGCGCATGTCTCGCCTCTCGTTATCGCGCGGACCGCCGCGCGCTGGGATTCGACAGCAGGGTCGGGACCTCGCCGGTCTGCATCAACGCGCGCAGCCGGTAGAGCACCTTGTACGCCGCCGCGCCGGACAACATCCCCGGCGCCGGGGTGCTCAGGCGCAGCGTGACCTCGGTGCCCAAGTCCCGCGGGGCGGGCCGATAGCTGACCGAGAGTTCGTTGCTGTCCCTGACCCCGACGAAGCGGAGCCCGCCGGGTTGCTCGATCAGCTCGCAATCCCACGCCACACCGGGTTCGCTGAGCACCCGCCAGTGATAGCGGTCCTGTCCGTCGCTGTCGATCTCCGCAATGTCGCTGAGCACCGCCGACAACTGCGTCGGATCACGCCAGAACTGCTCGATCCGCTCGAGCGGGCACGCGATGGTGACCGTCTGGGCCGCGCTCGGACGCGGCAGCACTTCGACGACCCTATCCACCAGACCCAGCACCTGATCCTTTGCCACATCCAGGTAGCTCACGGCGCCCTCCCTCCGTTGGAGCGTTGCGATACCCACCCCTGCGGAAGCCAAACCGGTGTCGCGCAAAGACGCGTGTGTCAGGTACTGGCTTCGGGCTACTGCTGCGGTACTCTTCGGCTGGCGGCTCCGCGACGGGAGCCCGACTTGTCGAGGGCGCGGCGTACGTTTGCGCCATGGCTGCTTCCAAGTCGGGTTGGGATGACGGATTCGTTGCTCGCGGAAGTGGCCGTCGTCGCGTGCTGGCATCGGGAACTCGCGGTCATCCGGCCCGACGTTCGCTGAGGGCTGCCCGCGCGCCGACCAGCCGACACCATTGGGTGCTGCGCGGCGACGACCGCGTCGTCCACGATCCCGAAGACGCCAGGCTCATGCGCTTTCTATATCCTTC
>JAQTVU010000248.1 GCA_028706695.1 Mycobacterium sp. | reverse complement strand
TACCTGCGCGGCGACCTCGGGTTCGGTGACGTAGTCGTTTTCGAAGATCAGCCGATAGCCCTGACTGTCATGCTCGATGAAGTCGAAGAACGCCTGCACAGCCGCATGCAACCGCTCGCGGTTGTCGGTGGTGGCGCGCAGCGCTTGCTGCACCCCGGAAACCAGGTTGTCGACGTGCCGGTGGAGCACCGCGAGATACAACTCAAGCTTACTCGAAAAATGTTGATACACAACGGGTTTGCTGACTCCAGCTCGATCGGCGATCTCATCCATCCCGGCCGCGTGGTAGCCGCGGTCGACAAAGACATCGCTGGCGACGACAAGCAGCTGGCCGCGTCGCTCGTCGCGGGGCAGCCGGTTGCCGCGCCGGTTCGTCGTCGCAGCATCCCCCGGCCGGGCGCGGTCCGCCGGTTTGACAGCACGCCGTGCCGCCGCCTTGGCGAGATCGCTCATCGGGTCCTCATCTGATCGGTTGGTGACCGACTTTCCGGATGGCACCGGGGCCGGCCGCGCGCGGCTCGTGGCCACAGACATTACTACCCGTACGCTCGATGCGGTCCGCTGTCGACGTCCCCGCTGGCAGAACGGGTGTCGGACGCTAGATTCGGGCGCCAGATTCGGGCGCGCCAGGGCCACCCTTACCGCCCGGGCTGTGCCATCCTGGGGAAATGACGTCCCAGCGACCCGTGCGCGGCACCGGTCGGACTCCGGTGCTGCGAGACGAGTGGCGGGAACCGCTTCGGGCCCTCCGCGATCCGATCGGCCGGGCCACCGGGCGGCCACGCGTCCACCGCGATCGGCCACGCCAATGGCGCAAACAGACGTGGCTGGGAAGATTCGTGTCCACCTACGGCTGGCGCGCCTACGCGTTGCCGCTCCTGGTGGTGCTCACCGTGGTGGTCGTCGACCAGGCGGTGACCGGCACCGGCGCGCCGAAGCCCATGGCGGGTCAGCCGCTGCAGAAGCCACAGGCCATCGGCACCGTGGGCACCGCGATCATGGACACACCTCCGCGCGGACTGGCAGCTTTCGACGCCAGTTTGCCGGCCGGGACGTTGCCGGACGGCGGCCCGTACACCGAAGCGGGCGACAAAAGCTTCCACATCGTTCCCGGAACGACGCCACAGCTCGGCCTGGGCACCGCCAAGGTGTTCCGCTACACCGTCGAGGTCGAAAACGGCCTGGACCCCGCGATGTACGGCGGGGACGACGCCTTCGCCCAGATGGTCGACCAGACACTGGCCAATCCCAAGGGCTGGACGCACGACCCGCAGTTCGCGTTCATCCGGATCGACACCGGGAAGCCGGATTTCCGCATCTCGCTAGTGTCGCCCGTGACGGTGCGTGAGGGCTGCGGCTACGAGTTCCGGCTCGAGACGTCCTGCTACAACCCGTCATTCGGGCCGGACCGACAGGCCCGCGTGTTCATCAACGAGGCGCGGTGGGTCCGTGGCGCCGTCCCGTTCCAGGGCGACGTCGGTTCCTACCGGCAGTACGTGATCAACCACGAGGTCGGCCACGCCATCGGCTATGTGCGCCATGAGGCATGCGACAAGGAGGGCGGTCTGGCGCCGGTCATGATGCAGCAGACGTTCTCCACGTCCGACGACGATGCCGCCAAGTTCGACCCCGATTTCGTCAAACCAGACGGAAAGACCTGCCAGTTCAATCCCTGGCCGTACCCGATCGCTTAGCTGGGAGGAGCGGATTCGGTGCCGACATCGTTGCCGCCGCTGGTTGAGCCGAAACGTGCGCTCACACGCGAGGAGATGGCGCGATACAGCCGCCACCTACTCATCCCCGAGCTCGGGGCGGACGGCCAGAGGCGCCTCAAGAACGCGCGCGTGCTGGTGATCGGTGCCGGCGGCCTGGGCTCGCCGACGTTGCTGTATTTGGCCGCCGCTGGTGTGGGCACGATCGGCATCGTCGACTTCGACATCGTCGACGAGTCGAACCTGCAGCGCCAGATCATCCATGGCACCGCCGACGTCGGACGGTCCAAGGCGCAGTCGGCGCGCGACTCGATCCTCGCCGTCAACCCGCTAGTAGAGGTGCGGTTGCACGAGTTCCGACTGGATGCGGGCAACGCCGTGGGCCTGTTCGAGCAGTACGACCTGATCGTGGACGGCGCCGACAACTTCGCCACCCGCTACCTGGTCAACGATGCGGCGGTGCTGGCCGGAAAGCCGTACGTCTGGGGTTCGATCTACCGTTTCGAGGGGCAGGCGTCGGTGTTCTGGGAGGACGCCCCCAACGGTCTGGGCCTGAACTACCGCGATCTGTACCCGCACCCGCCGCCACCGGGAATGGTGCCGTCCTGTGCTGAGGGTGGTGTGCTCGGCATCGTCTGCGGGTCCATCGCGTCGGTGATGGGCACCGAGGCCGTCAAACTGATCACCGGGATCGGCGAATCACTGCTCGGCCGGTTGCTGGTGTATGACGCCCTGGAGATGAGCTACCGCACCATCACGCTGCGCAAGGACCCGTCCGCTCCCACGATCACCGAGCTGGCAGACTACGAGCAGCTCTGCGGTGTGGTCCCGGAGGACCCCACCGGGGCGGTCGCCGGCTCCACGATCACACCACGGGAATTGTGGGCGTTGCTGGACTCCGGCAGGAAGCTGGCCCTGATCGACGTCCGGGAGCCGGCCGAGTGGGAGATCGTGCACATCGACGGCGCCTGCCTGATCCCGCAGTCGTCGATCGACTCCGGTGAGGGCCTGGCAAAGCTGCCCCGGGACCGCATGCCGGTGCTGTACTGCAAAACCGGCGTGCGCTCGGCCCAGGCGCTGGCCGCGGTGAAGAGGGCGGGATTCGCCGACGCCGTGCATCTGCAGGGCGGCATCTTGGCGTGGGCTGAACAGATGCAGCCCGACATGGTTAGGTACTGAGCGACACCCGACGCGCATCGTCGCCCGGCTCGGCTGGATTGCCGGGCTTCTTCGCGCGTCGTCCCGACGCGCATCGTCGCCCGGCTCGGCTGGATTGCCGGGCTTCTTCGCGCGTCGTCCCGACGCGCATCGTCGCCCGGCTAGGCTGACCCCTGTGACAGTCGAACCACCGCCGGACCATGTGCTGTCGGCATTCGGTTTGACCGGCGTGAAGCCCGTCGCACTGGGCGCCAGCTGGGAAGGTGGCTGGCGGTGCGGTGAGGTCGTGTTGTCGCTGGTGGCCGATCATGCCCGGGCGGCGTGGTCGGCCCGGGTCCGGGAGACGTTGTTCGTCGACGGGGTGCGTCTGGCCAGGCCGGTGCGCTCGACCGACGGACGGTACGTGGTTTCGGGCTGGCGGGCCGACACATTCGTCGCCGGCACCCCTGAGCCCAGGCACGACGAGGTCGTCTCGACGGCGGTGCGGCTGCACGAGGCCACCAGCAAATTGGAACGCCCCCGCTTCCTGACCCAGGGGCCCACGACGCCCTGGGCGGAGGTCGACGTCTTCATCGCCGCCGACCGCGCCGCGTGGGAGGAACGGCCGCTGCAGTCGGTTCCGCCGGCAGCGCGGAACTCTCCGCCGACAGCCGACAGCCAGCGATCGGTCGAGCTGATCGAACAGCTCGCCAGCCTACGCAAGCCGACCAGGAGTCCCAACCAGTTGGTGCATGGAGATCTGTACGGCACAGTGCTTTTCGTGGGCACCGCGGCCCCAGGAATCACCGATATCACGCCCTACTGGAGGCCCGCGTCATGGGCCGCGGGGGTGGTGGTCGTGGATGCACTGTCATGGGGAGAGGCCGACGACGGGCTCATCGAACGCTGGAACGCACTGCCGGAATGGCCGCAGATGTTGTTGCGGGCGTTGATATTCCGGCTTGCGGTGCATGCGTTGCACCCGCGGTCGACCGCGGAGGCGTTCCCGGGGCTGGCCCGCACCGCGGCCCTGGTCCGGTTGGTGCTCTAAAAGTTGACTCGAACTGGGTCATGCGGCAGGGTCCCGGAAAGGTTGGTGCGCGGCTTCCTGACCTCGGGATTTATCACCCTGTGATCGGCGTGGCTGCTGTGACGGGTGTGACCAACAGGTTTGGATGGGGGTTCGAAAGCCAACCATCCGAACCCGAGGTCACACCCGCGTGCCATTCTCCCCGACGTTGCCTGCCGAGACGAACCCGACGCGCCATGAACGCCTGTTGGCGGCCTTGGAGGCGGTGCCCGATCCACGCGACCGGCGTGGGGTGCGCTACTCGTTGGCCGGGGCGATTGCGCTCGCGGTCACCGCGACCGTGGCCGGGTGCCGTTCGTTTGCGGCGATCGGCCAATGGGCCGCAGAGACCGCAGCCGACAAGCTGGCCGCGTTCGGACTCAGCAGCGGCAACGCTCCAGACGAGTCGACGTTGAGAAAGCTGTTCGCCCGCCTCGATGCTGACGCCCTCGACCGGGCGTTGGGCGTGTGGATGTGGACGCGAACCTTCGCCGTCGATGGGCGCCGGGTGATCGCGTTGGACGGCAAGACGATCCGAGGCGCACGCACCCGACCCGACGGTAAGGCCCCACACCTGGTCGCCGCGTTCGACCACGGCGCCGGTGCCGTGCTCGGGCAGGTGGCTGTCGACGCGAAGAGCAATGAAATCCCCGCTGCCCGAACACTGTTGAAAAACCTTGATCTCAACGGCGCGGTGGTGACTCTGGACGCGATGCACACCCAGACCGACACCGCCGCAGCCATCACCGGAGCAGGTGGGGACTACGTGTTCACGGTCAAGGCGAACATGCCCACCCTGCACCACAAGCTCAAGAAGCTGCCGTGGAAGGACATGCCCGCGCACACGGCAAGAACTGCTGACCGCGGCCGGCGGGTCACCCGCACGATCAAGGTCGCCGACGTTCCCGACTGGATCGACTTTCCCGGCGCGGCCCAGGTCGCCCAACTTCGCCGCACCGTCACCGCCAAAGGAACCAAAACCGTCGAAGTCCTCTACCTGATCACCTCCGCCAGCCACACCGACGCGCCGCCGTGCATGTTTTGCGCCTGACTTCGCGATAAAGATCGGCGTGTCGATCAGACAACATCCGACGGGTTCTCCGAGCTTTTACGGAGGATCTGATCATGTCCGAAGCAAACTCTGGTGGCGGCCGGTCGAGCCGCCGCCCGAAGCGGTTTTTGTCGCCGT
>JAQTVU010000247.1 GCA_028706695.1 Mycobacterium sp. | reverse complement strand
GACAAGTCCCCGATGAGGCAGCTGTCACCGGGCTCGGCGGTCCGGGTGTCGGGGCCCGGGTGCGCCTTGACGTCCGACCGGCTCCCGACGGCGACGATCCGTCCGTCGGCGGCCACGACGGTTCCGGTGACGACGACATCCGCGGCAGCCATGTGCAGGGATGCTAGCGATGGGTCGCCTTGGCCCGCATCATGGACGTTCCAAGTAGGACTGGAGCTTGAGCGCCTTCCAGGGGCGCCGACCGCCGACGATCCTCAACCCCCGCCGCACGGCTGTGACCGGCCCGATGCGCTGGTAGATCACGTCGCACAGCGTCGACGCGGGCGTCCGCAGTACGGCATCCGGGCGATCGTCGCGACGACGCTCGCGCATCTCTGCTGCGCCGTCGTGAATGTGGATCACATACGGGCGAGCGTGAGGGACCTTGAGCGCAAGGCAGACGGCGATGCCGGCCGGCAACCCCGCGCGCAGGTATCCCGGCCCTTCGCCGTACTGCATCAAACCCCTCGCGACGAGCAGCATGTCACGCTCCTCGATCCCCCACGGCGTTCCGATCGCTCGCGCGACGTCCCGCCCGTGGAGCACCAGCTCACCCAGCCAGTTGGTCTGCGCCGTGACGCCGTCGGCCAAGGCGCCGCAATGCAGTTCGTACACACGCTCGTTCGAGCAGGTGTCGAACAGCGCGTCCATGGCGGGCGCAAGTGCGTTGAGGTGGTTCGCGATTTCCGGAATGGGCGCCATCAACGCGTCGAGCTCTGCGCGGTTGATCTCGTCCAGTTCGCGCGCGTAGCTGGCTCGGCGAAACTCTCGTCCCTCTGCCACCGCCTGATAGCGGTGGGCGACGGACAGCACGTGAGCGACGACCTGGTGAACGGTCCAGTCCAAGCCGGGCACGCGCGCATGCGGGTCTGCGGCGCGGACCAACCGGTCGAAGCGATCCCGCGCCCGGCCGATCCGCTCCCTCAGTTCGTCCCTGGTGGTGTCGACGAGCGCGACGTATTCGGTGCCGTTCATGTTGGCCTCCATGCTCCACTATGGAGCTTTAAACTACTCCAGACTTGAGTATTGTCACGGGATGGCCCCCAAACCGACCACCACCTCTTTCGCACTTCTCGGCCTCCTCGGCCTCAGATCGTGGACGGCGTACGAGATCGTCGCTCAGATCAAACGCGGCGTGCACTTCTTCTGGCCGCGGTCGGAAGCCCACCTGTACGCGGAGCTGAAGCGGCTCGTCGAGCGCGGACATGCCAGCGCCGAGACGGTCGAGGGGCGCCGGCGGCAACGCACTCTCTACACCATCACCCCGGCAGGCCGTGCGGCCCTTCAGGGCTGGTTTGGCAGCCGACCCGCCGCGCCGGTGATCGAAGCCGAGGGGTTTTTGCGGTTGTTCCTCGGCGACCAGGCGACCCCGGATGACCTGCGCGAGTCGCTGGAAGCCACTGCGCGCGAGGCGCGTGCGCTGCATGCCAAGGGCAAGGCGCTCATCGACGAGCTATTGCACACGGGTGGCCCTTTCCCGGATCGGCTTCACCTTGTCGAACCGGTCTCGACGTTCATCGCCGATTTCTACCGGAACCTCATCGAATGGTGTCAACAGACGATCACAGAAATCGATGAGTGGCCCGACGTTCGCGGCGTCGGGCTCACGCCCCGGGGGCGTGCGCGCTGGGAACGGATATTGGCCCAGCCGGACCCGTAGGACTTGCACGCGCCCGCTGTCGTCCCCGCGCCGGCTCGGGTCCGCCGACCGGAATTTCTGGTTTTGCCAACATGCGAGACGTGCTGCGGCCCCCTTCAGTCCGGCCACCTGAATGACCGCCGGAGCACGGCGCTCAACAATGCCCGCCACAACCACTTCAGCGTGGCCAACCGGTGGCCAACCACCCACGTCACTGGCCAGGTACCGGCGTTTTCTGATGGTTTGGTGAATTGACGAGAGGGACGCTGGTGGCTTCCGCGACACCGACCTGTTCGCAGCGCACGCAGCATGAGCCCGGTGTCATCCATCACTCCGACCACGGCTACCAATACGTCGGCCAGGCTTTCGCCAACGGATCGTCGACACCGACATCACCGCCTCGCTGGAATCAGTCGGCGCTTGTCTCGACAGCCGCGCTGTCTGAAATCTGGTGCAGGCCAATTAACGTCAACTTTACGCCGTCGCGGAAGCCCTGCCGATCCGCGCCACCGCAAACCTGCACCGGCCCTCGGCGCCGTCAAGCAAACTACGCCCGACGCGCACCTGCGGGCCGGAGCACGACCGAAATACCCAGGCCGACAAGAGGAACGGATCATCAGGACAGGATCGCTGACCCCGATTTCCAACTGATTACAGCGTCCAACGCGGGGAAAGTCCAAGGACACGTGGTGTAATTCCGGGCCGTAGCGCAGTTCGCAGTTCGTCCTCCATCGAAACCCGCCCGGCGGAACCTCGACTCGAACAGTTTTCGACCAACCCGTAGTCGCCTGCATCTGAAAGGTGCACTCCTCGATCAGGTCGCGAACCCCCATCAACGTTGATTACCGTTGAGGCAGTGCATCTTTCATGTCCACGCAGCACCTACGCATCGAATTACAGTACCTGAACTATTGAGGCTTGATTCATCTGCCGGCCAACAACAGGGATTAGCTTTGGCTCTGCGGACGTAATCGGGCGGGGCCCGCCACACATTGACCTCGGCGTGTGGCGGGCCGACCCGTGTCCTGGTCTGCTGGACAGCGTCTTGGTTGGGGCTGCACACTGTCGCCATGATCGAGTTGAGTGAACAGCAGATCATCGACCAGTTGGCCCAACGCCTCGCCACCGTCTATGCCGCGGTGAAACCGGATCGCATCACCAGAGTGGTTCGTGCAGAGTATGACCGCTTCGATGGCCGACCGATCCGCGAGTTCGTACCCCTGCTGGTGGAACGCAACGCTAAATCCAAACTGCTGTGAGCTCCAGACATTCCGCCACCGAATGCTGCATGCGGCCGTCCGCATCGCCCGCGGCGCCCGACCAGCTGCGCCTGCGTGTCGACGCCACCTCACGTTGGGCACAGGCGATCGCCACACGCGCGCCGCATTCGTCTGACCGCAAAACCCGTCCGTCGAGCCGAAGGCGGGCACACTAGAACTTCGCGGCCATAACGAGACGCCGCCGATGCTTCCCGCCTGACCCGGTCGGTCTCGTAGCGTGAACTGCTACAGACACTGCCGGCCGGTGTTTGGCCGGTCGGCGACGTTCGGGACGTCGTCGACCACACCCTCGTTCCGGCGGTAGGAGCAAGCGGTAGAAGCAAAAGGCGCACGCAGCGTTTTGTGGACCCACGACGGGTCGCCGCAAGACCCCAGCACGCTCGGCCGCCGCAATCGGTGGGTCGTACTCGGGATCGTCGTCGAGTTGCCGTTGTGCAGCAACCGGTTTGCACGCCGATCCTGCTGCGGCCCAAGAGTTTCCCGACCGCCGCGTCGGCGACGCCGCCTACCACGGCGAGCCGTTGCCGGGCGGGGGCACCACGATGAGCCCCCGGCTGCCGGTCAACGCCATAAGGTGCGCGCCGCCGCGCACCAGCAGGTCACCGTTTCATGCTACGGCCCATTCGCGAACACACCCCGCACCATATTGGCGCCCGGCCCGGCGGTCGGATCCACCGGCCGTTCCAGGTCGTCAGCTGTAGCCTCGACCCGATCCCCACAAATACCGCGACTACGAAGTGGCCCGCGCCGCAGCTCGCCACACATTTCCGAAACTCAAGTTGCACACGGTCACGCAAAATTCATCGTCTACCTCATCGATGTCACCTCACCGGTCACCGGGTTCTATGTACGATCGATCAGTAGGGCCTAAAGCAGGACACAGCAGGGCCGAAAGACCCTTAACGCATCGGCGGCCGCTTCTTATATTTAAGGTCATGCTCGTCAGCAGGTAGGGTTCTTGACGCATAATCGCTCGTGTTGGTGTTCAATTTACATTAATAGGTAACAGGAGATTGATAATGGGAAATGCGAATTTGCTCGACGGCGTCGACATGGGAGCGTTGACCAAAATGGTTGATGCGGTGCGGGACGACCCCAATCTGGCCAAGGTGACCTTCCGCGCCAATTCCCAATGGAAAGGTGGTTGCCTCGTCAGCTCCCAGATCGAAGCGATGACCCACGGCGGCGACACCGACACCGGCCGTGCTGGCAAGAAGTTCACCATGACAAGCGATCACCCCCCGTCACTGCTGGGCGGCGACGAGGCGCCCACACCGGCCGAGTACCTTCTGCAGGGCCTCGCCGGATGCCTGGCATGCAACATCGTGGCCACTGCGGCGTCTCGGGGAATCGAATTGGAAAGCTACAGCTCCGAAGTGGAAACCGACTTCGATGTGGCGTCGCTGTTCTTGGGTATCACCGCTGGGATCACCGCCGAACAAGGGTCAGGCGCCCAGGAGTTTCGCGCCAAGCTGAAAATTGTCGCCCCCAAAGCGAGCCGGGAAGACATCGAAGCGGTGGTCAAGGCCGGACAAGAGCGCTCTCCCGTCACCAACACCCTCGCCAGGGCGGCCAAGGTCATTGTGACGTTGGAATGAACATCTCCGACTGACTGAGCCTGCTAATCCCCTGGCGGACAAAAACCCGCCAGGGGATTAGCGCCATGCTGCAATTTGATACTATGAGGCTTATCTGGCCCCGGAGCGAAGAACTCGATCGGATTATATCCAAGCAATTTGTGTGGCACGGCGGGAAAGCCAGAGCTCATGCTCCCGGCCACGGTCATATGTTGCAGGGCCGCGCGTCACCGATGAATTCGTCGCCGCCCGCTTCGAAACGACGCGTAACTATTCAGCGTGGGCCAGCGATAGTGGTCGCCAGGCCGATAGTTAATCGCTGGCAGCGGGCGTCGTGTTTTGTCGATATCCCATCGAGTTGATGTCGAGTCAGGATTGCACGACGGCGACGTCGGCGCGTTCCTGCACGGTACGCCAGTAGCCGCGTAGCTGTGGGGCTCGATCGATACGAGCTCATCCCAATCGTCGCTCAGAGCCCACGAAGCGCCCGGCGCGCCCGCGCCGGCGCGACGTCGCTGATCTTCGACACCAAACGTCGCTGTTCACCAGGCGTTCGGCCTGCTCGCGACGTATCCGCCGAAACCGTCGGCGGCGGCCGCGC
>JAQTVU010000246.1 GCA_028706695.1 Mycobacterium sp. | reverse complement strand
GCTCGAGGAAATCGGCGTCGAGGTCATCTTCGGAATCCCCGGCGGCGCAGTGCTTCCCGTGTATGACACGCTGTTCGACTCGCAGAAGCTGCGCCACGTGCTGGTGCGCCACGAGCAGGGCGCCGGTCACGCCGCCAGCGGCTACGCGCACGCCACCGGCAAGGTCGGCGTGTGCATGGCGACGTCGGGCCCCGGGGCGACCAACCTGGTCACCCCGCTGGCCGACGCGCAGATGGATTCGATACCCGTGGTCGCCATCACCGGACAGGTCGGGCGGTCGCTGATCGGGACCGACGCCTTCCAGGAAGCCGACATCTCCGGCATCACGATGCCGATCACCAAGCACAACTTCCTCGTCCGCTCCGGTGACGACATACCGCGGGTGATCGCCGAGGCCTTCCACATCGCCTCGACCGGGCGACCCGGCGCGGTGCTGGTCGACATCCCCAAGGACGTGCTGCAGGCCCAGTGCACGTTCAGCTGGCCGCCGCGCATGGACCTGCCCGGCTACAAACCGAACACCAAGCCGCACAGCCGTCAGATCCGGGCGGCCGCCGAGTTCATCGCGGCCGCGCACAAACCGGTGCTCTACGTGGGCGGTGGCGTCATCCGCGGCGAGGCGACCGGGCAGCTGCGGGAACTGGCCGAGCTGACCGGCATCCCGGTGGTCACCACGCTGATGGCGCGCGGCGCCTTCCCCGACAGCCACCGGCAGCACCTGGGCATGCCCGGCATGCACGGCACGGTGGCGGCGGTGGCGGCGCTGCAGCGCAGCGACCTGCTGATCGCCCTCGGCACCCGATTCGACGACCGGGTGACCGGAAAGCTCGACACCTTCGCGCCCGAGGCCAAGGTGATCCACGCCGACATCGACCCGGCCGAGATCGGCAAGAACCGGCACGCCGACGTGCCGATCGTCGGCGACGTCAAAGCCGTCATCACCGATCTGATCGCGACGTTGCGGCACCACGACTTCCCGGCGCTCACCGACATGACCGAGTGGTGGGCCTACCTGGAAGGCGTTCGGGCCACCTACCCGCTGAGCTACGGACCGCAAAGCGACGGCAGCCTCAGCCCCGAGTATGTGATCGAGACGCTGGGTTCCATCGCCGGTCCCGACGCCGTGTACGTCGCCGGCGTCGGGCAGCACCAGATGTGGGCGGCGCAGTTCATCTCCTACGAGAAGCCGCGCACCTGGCTCAATTCCGGCGGGCTGGGCACCATGGGGTTCGCCGTTCCGGCGGCCATGGGAGCCAAGATCGCCCGTCCGGACGCGGAGGTCTGGGCGATCGACGGCGACGGCTGTTTCCAGATGACCAATCAGGAGCTGGCCACCTGTGCGATCGAAGGCGCGCCGATCAAGGTGGCGCTGATCAACAACGGCAACCTGGGCATGGTGCGGCAGTGGCAGAACCTGTTCTACGCGGAACGCTACTCACAGACGGACCTGGCCACCCATTCTCACCGCATCCCGGACTTCGTAAAGCTGGCCGAGGCGCTGGGCTGCGTCGGATTGCGTTGCGAGCGTGAGGAAGACGTCGTCGACGTCATCAACCAGGCGCGCGCGGTCAACGACCGCCCGGTGGTGATCGACTTCGTCGTCGGCGCCGACGCGCAAGTGTGGCCGATGGTGGCCGCCGGGACCAGCAACGACGAGATTCAGGCCGCGCGCGGCATCCGCCCGCTGTTCGACGACGAAAGTGAAGGCCACGCCTGATGAACGCGAGCACGCACACGTTGTCGGTGCTGGTCGAGGACAAACCCGGTGTGCTGGCGCGGATCGCGGCGCTGTTCTCCCGGCGTGGTTTCAACATCGAGTCGCTGGCAGTCGGCCCGACCGAACAAAAGGACATGTCGCGGATGACGATCGTGGTCTCCGCCGAGGACACCCCGCTCGAGCAGGTCACCAAGCAGCTCAACAAGTTGATCAACGTCATCAAGATCGTCGAGCTGGAGCAGGACAACTCGGTGTCCCGGGAGCTGGCGCTGATCAAGGTACGGGCCGACGCCGGCAGCCGCAGCCAGGTGATCGAAGCGGTGAACCTGTTCCGCGCCAAGGTAATCGACGTGTCGACGGAAGCGCTGACCATCGAGGCCACGGGTAACCGCGGCAAGATCGAGGCGCTGCTGCGGGTGCTGGAGCCCCTCGGTGTCCGCGAGATCGTCCAGTCCGGAGTCGTGTCGTTGTCCCGCGGTCCGCGCGGCATCGGCACCGCCAGGTGAAGTGTTCAGCTGCAACCAGAAGGAGAGAGTGACGTGCCAGCCGAGGCATTGGAGATGTTCTACGACGACGACGCTGACCTGTCGATCGTCGCCGGCCGCAAGGTCGGCGTCATCGGGTACGGCAGCCAGGGGCACGCGCACGCGCTGAGCCTGCGCGATTCCGGTGTGCAGGTGCGGGTGGGGCTGAAAGAGGGTTCGAAGTCTCGGCCCAAGGTCGCAGAACAGGGCCTGGAGGTCGACACCCCCGCCGAGGTCGCCAACTGGGCCGACCTGATCATGCTGCTGGCGCCCGACACCGCTCAGCCGGAGATCTTCAGCAGAGACATCGAACCGAACCTCGAGGCCGGCGACGCACTGTTTTTCGGCCACGGGCTCAATATCCACTTCGGTCTGATCAAGCCGCCCGCCGACGTGACGGTCGCGATGGTGGCGCCCAAGGGCCCCGGCCATCTGGTGCGCCGCCAGTTCGTCGACGGCAAGGGCGTGCCCTGCCTGATCGCCGTCGAGCAGGACCCGACCGGGCAGGGCCAGGCGCTGGCGCTGTCGTACGCCAAGGCCATCGGCGGCACCCGGGCCGGCGTCATCAAGACCACTTTCAAGGACGAGACCGAAACCGACCTGTTCGGTGAGCAGGCCGTATTGTGCGGTGGCACAGAGGAATTGGTGAAGACGGGCTTCGAGGTGATGGTCGAGGCGGGCTACCCGCCAGAGATGGCGTACTTCGAGGTGCTGCACGAACTCAAGCTGATCGTCGACCTGATGTACGAGGGCGGCATCGCGCGGATGAACTACTCGGTGTCCGACACCGCCGAGTTCGGCGGATACCTGTCGGGCCCGCGGGTCATCGACGGCGGCACCAAGGAGCGGATGCGGGAGATCCTGCGTGACATTCAGGACGGCAGCTTCGTCAAGAAGCTTGTCGCCAATGTGGAGGGCGGCAACAAGCAACTCGAGGAGCTGCGTAAGCAGAACGCCGAGCACCCCATCGAGGTCACCGGCAAGAAGCTGCGCGACCTGATGAGCTGGGTCGACCGCCCCATCACCGAAACGGCCTGACCGCCGGCGGCTTCGCCCCGCCGGCGGCTTCGCCCCGCCGGCGGCTTCGCCCCGCCGGCCGCCTGCCGCCCGGCCGCCTGCCGCCCGGCCGCCTGCCCCGCCTGCCGCCCGGCCGCCTGCCGCGAAACATAAATGCCTGCGGACATTCTCGGCGTGTCGTGTGCATGGTTTATGTGTCGCGGCGGCGGTCGGCGACCGCTATCATCCGACGCGCCGGTGCTCGAGGGTCTTCGCGGTGACCGCATCGGTGGAGCCGGACGCGACGATGGTGCGGCCGAAATGCTTCAGCGTGTTGCACACCGCGACCGGCGCGGTCCTGGCGACCGTGCCAGGTGCCGTGAAGCCGCGTACACCTTGTCGGCGAGCATGCCTTCGGCCCGGTCCGCCGAGCGAGTCGGGGAATGAGCGCACGTGCGCGGCGGGCGAACCGAGCCGGGTCGGGGGACTACCGGTTATGGGCGAACGACTGCGGGTTGTGGATTTCGGCGACGTGTCGCACCCGGCTCTCGGCACCCGCGGAACCGCGCCGTCCATGTTGCGGCCGACACGAGATGACCGCGAGCATGCTTATCGCGACCACTTAGCTCAGGCAACCCGGTGGGACGCTCATCCGTTTTTTGCCGGCCGATAGGCTGGGCGGGTGAACGTGCCTGTTGTGTTAATCGCCGACAAACTCGCCCAATCAACCGTCGCGGCGCTGGGAGACCAGGTTGAGGTTCGCTGGGTCGACGGTCCCGACCGCAAGAAGCTCCTGTCCGCTGTTCCGGAGGCCGACGCGCTGCTAGTTCGGTCGGCCACCACGGTCGACGCTGAGGTGCTGGCGGCTGCTCCCAAGCTGAAGATCGTCGCCCGCGCCGGGGTGGGGCTGGACAACGTGGACGTCCACGCCGCCACCGAGCGGGGTGTGCTGGTGGTAAACGCGCCGACGTCGAACATCCACAGCGCTGCGGAGCACGCCCTGGCCCTGATGCTGGCCGCGGCCCGCCAGATTCCGGCCGCCGACGCCTCGTTGCGCGCCCACACCTGGAAGCGGTCGTCGTTCTCCGGCACGGAGGTTTTCGGCAAGACCGTCGGCATCGTCGGGTTGGGCAGGATCGGGCAACTGGTCGCCCAGCGGCTGACGGCCTTCGGCGCCCATCTCCTCGCCTACGACCCGTACGTGTCGGCGGCCCGCGCCGCGCAACTGGGCATCGAACTGATGTCCCTCGACAACCTGCTGGGCCGCGCCGACTTCATCTCGGTGCACCTGCCCAAGACGCCGGAGACGGCCGGCCTCATCGGCAAGGAAGCCCTGGCGAAGACCAAGCCGGGCGTCATCATCGTCAACGCCGCGCGCGGCGGGCTGGTGGACGAGGCGGCGCTAGCCGACGCGGTACGCAGCGGCCACGTGCGCGGCGCCGGGATCGACGTGTTCGCCAAGGAGCCATGCACCGACAGCCCGCTGTTCGAGCTGCCGCAGGTGGTCGTCACACCGCACCTGGGTGCCTCCACCGCCGAGGCCCAGGACCGGGCCGGCACCGACGTCGCGGAAAGCGTGAAGCTCGCTCTGGCCGGCGAATTCGTGCCCGACGCGGTCAACGTCGGCGGCGGTGTGGTCAGCGAAGAGGTGGCACCCTGGCTGGACCTGGTGCGCAAGCTCGGGGTGCTGGTCGCGGCGCTGTCCGACGAACTGCCGTCGACGGTGTCGGTGCAGGTGCGCGGCGAACTCGCTTCCGAGGACGTCGAGGTGCTGCGGCTGTCGGCGCTGCGCGGATTGTTCTCGGCCGTTATCGAGGACACCGTGACGTTCGTCAACGCCCCCGCGCTGGCCGAGGAACGGGGCGTGACCGCCGAGATCACGAAGGTCTCGGAGAGCCCTAA
>JAQTVU010000245.1 GCA_028706695.1 Mycobacterium sp. | reverse complement strand
CCAGATGGGTGCCGCCTAACCTGCTCGATAAATCGCCTGTCTCAAGCCGAATTATCCCAGGCCACAACGGCATCCATCGCTAACCAACAACCCGTGTCACCCACCTACTCGCGGAATCGGGTCAGACGGTGCTGCCGTTCACCGGGCTCAAAGACCCCGACGGCCTCGCCCTGGACACCGCCGGCGATCTCTACGTCACCGACACCGACCACAACCGGGTGGTCAAGTTGGACGCCGCGTCCAACGCGCCCGCGCCGCTGCCCTTCCACGACCTTTCCGTGCCCTGGGGCATCGCGGTGGACGATGCGGGCACCGTCTACGTCACCGAACACAACTTGAACCAGGTGGTCGAATATCGGGCCGGCGCCAGCAAGCCCGACGTCTTACCGTTCGACGGTCTCAACACCCCGTTGGCGGTGGCGGTGGGCAAACATGGCGGCATCTACGTTGCCGACCGCGGCAACGACCAGGTGGTGAGGCTGACCCGGTGAGCGGCCCGCCGCCGTGTCCACCGGCAGCTGTGCCGTGCGCGGCGGTCAGTGATCGCTGGTCAGAAACTCCTGATTGTGCTGGCCGAGCGCGGGCGGGGGCTCGGTGACCACGGCGTCGAAACTCGAATAGCGCGCCGGGGTGCGGACGACCGTGATGGCCTCGCTCTCCGGGTCGCCGCCGACCTTCAGGGCGAGATCGTTCTCGGCGAACAGCGGGGTGCCGACCACCTGCTTCCAGGTGTAGGCGAGGCAGGCCATCAGCCCGCCCTCCTGCAGCAGCTCGACCCATTCGGCCGCGGTCCTGACGGCCAGCGCCGACTCCAGTTCTTCGGTGAGCTCGGCGTAGTGCAGCGCCCGCGCGCGCTGGTCGACGAACCGTTCGTCGACCAGCAGATCCGGCCGGCCGATGAGTTCGCACAGCTTCTTCCAGTGCTTGGGCACGTACGCGCTGATCGCCAGGTACCCGTCGGCGGCCCGGAACGCGTCCGACGGTTGGGTGGCGAAGCCAACTCCTTTGCGGCTCTTGGTCTTTCGTGCCGTGTCCGGCATCGGCGGCGGGGCCGGCTTGTTCAGGTGGACGGTGAGCTGGTTGGCCTGCAGGCCAACCGCGACGTCGTACATGGCGACCCGCACGACGTCGGCCACCCCGTGCCGCTCCCGGTGCAGCAGCGCCGCCAGCACCGCCTGGGCCAGCACATGACCGGTGGCGTTGTCGACGAGCTGGAACGGAATGATCTGCGGTTTGCCGGTCGGCGTGGGCATCCCGGTGGTCATGCCCGCCTCGGCGGCGACCATCAGGTCGACTCCGGGCCGGTTGCCGTGCGGGCCGTTGCCGCCGTAGGCCGACAACCGCGCGTAGATCAGCTTGGGGTTGCGCGGCCGCAAGTCATCCGGGCCCAGGCCCATGCGCTCCATGACGCCGGGGCGGAACCCTTCGAGCACGACGTCGGCGGTGTCGGCGAGTTGCCGGATCTGCCGTTTGCCCTCTTCGGTGGTCAGGTCCACCGCCACCGACTTCTTGCCGCGGTTGTTCGGCAGGAAATAGGTCGCCAGTGCCGGGCGTCCCGGCAGCACCGCGGTGATGTGCCGGGCCGCCTCGCCGCCGGGTGCCTCGATCTTGACGACCTCGGCGCCCAGGTCCGCCAGCACCTGCCCGGCCAGCGGGCCGGCTACGTTCTGGGTGAAGTCGAGCACCCGATATCCGTCGAGGGGCTTGGCGCACTTGTTGTTCGGCATCTGCTGCCCGTACCTCAGCTTCTAAGAGAGCTTCTAAGAGCCGCTTCGTTAGCCGGCCGTGCGCAGAACCGCGGTGCAGTAGTAGTTGGCGGCGAACGGCGCCGACGGACGGCTGGGATCGCGGCTGAGATCGTCGCCGGGCTGCACCGGTAATCCGTTGTCGGCCAGCAGCTGGTTCAGCGGGGTGCGGACGGTGCGCCAGCCACGTTGCTCCAGGTAGGTCGCCACGTCGTTGCGCTCGCCGGGGAAGCCCAGGTCGTCCAGCCGGACGTCCAGACCGTTGTCGCGCCACTTCCGGTAGGCGTCGTTCAGCGCCTGCTGGTTGGACCCCGAATTCAGGAAGACCTCGGCGACCAGCCGGCTGCCGTCGGCGCTCAGCTCGGTGACGTTGTCCAGCAATCGATCCTGTGCCTCCGCCGGAAGGAACCCGAGCAGGCCTTCGGCGGCCCAGGCGGCGGGCCGCTCGCTGTCAAATCCCGCCTGTCGCAGCGCCGTCGGCCAATCGCGGCGCAGGTCGATGGGCACGGCCCGCACACCGGCCATGGGGTTGGCGCCGAGCTCGGCGATGGTGACGGCCTTGAAATCGATCACCTGTGGCTGGTCGATCTCGAACACCGTGGTGCCCGCCGACCAGCGCAGGCGGTAGGCGCGCGCGTCCAGGCCGGAGGCCAGCAGCACTACCTGGCGGAGGCCCGCATCCCCGGCGTCCGCGAAGAACTTGTCGATATAGCGGGTGCGCGCCGCCAGCATGTCGGTCATGCGCTGCATACCCCACGGTGCGCCGGGAACGTCGACATCCTCGGAGCTGAGTTCGCCGACGGCCCAACGGGTGAAGAAGTCAACGCCGACCGCGCGCACCAGCGGCTCGGCGAACGGATCGTCGATCAGCGCGTCCCGGGTCGCCCGCGCCCTTCCCGCCGCAACCATGGTGGCCGTGGCTCCCACGCTGCTCGCCAGGTCCCACGTGTCATTCTCGCTGCGCGCCATCCACAAGGCCTTTCTGGTCTACTGATTAGCCAGAATAACGACGGGCTTCGCGGCGGATCCCGCGGGGCGAAGCGCCGGCGGCGCCGGGTCGTGCCGCTCAACGGATCGGTCACGGCCGGGTGTCGGAGCAGTCGAGCGCGTCGCCCCGCCTCTACCATGGGCGCCGTGACCGCTTCGGAGGCCAGCACCGACTGCCCGATCGCCGCGCCCCGGGACGTGCGATGGCGGGCGGGCGCCCGATGGGCGCGGCGGCTGGCCTGGGTCAGCCTGACCGTGCTGCTCGTCGAGGGCGCCGTCGGGCTGTGGCAGGGCCTGGCTGTCGGGTCCATCGCACTGAGCGGATGGGCGCTTGGGGGCGCCGGCGAGGCGTTGGCCAGCGCGATGGTGGTGTGGCGCTTCAGTGGCGCCCGCGCGCTCTCGGAAACCGCCGAGTCGCGCGCGCGGCGCGGTGTCGCGGTGTCGTTCTGGCTGACCGCCCCCTACATCGCCGTAGAGTCGGTGCGGGACCTCGCCGATGGGCACCACGCCCGCACCTCGGCGATCGGCATCGCGGTGACCGCGATCGCGCTGCTGCTGATGCCGATCCTGGGGCGCGCCAACCACGGGCTCGGCGCGCGCTTGGGCTCGGCGGCCACCGAGGGCGAAGGCACCCAGAACTATTTGTGCGCGGTCCAGGCCGCCGGCGTGCTGGCCGGCCTCGCCGTCACCGCCGCCTGGTCGGGCGGCTGGTGGCTGGATCCGGCCGTCGGCCTGGCCGTTGCCGGGATCGCCGTCTGGCAGGGCATCCGCTCGTGGCGCGGCCAGGACTGTGGCTGCTAAGAAGGCCGCTGACGGGGCTGCTAAGGCTAAGAGAGCTGCCGAGGATCACGCGAGGCGATACCGGATCAGCCGGGAACTGTTGGTCACCACCGCCACCGACGAGGCGTTGTGCAGGATCGCGGCCAGCACCGGAGACAACGCGCCTCCGGCGCCGACGATCAGCCCAGCGGCGTTGACCGCGATGGACATGCCGTAGTTCTGGCGGATCACGTCGACCGCCCGGGCGCCCAAATCGCGGACGTCGAGCAGCCGATGCAGGTCGTCGTTGGCCAGCGCAACATCGGCGGTCTCGACGGCGACGTCGGTGCCGGCCAATCCCATGGCGATCCCGATGTCGGCGGCGGCCAACGCCGGGGCGTCGTTGACGCCGTCGCCGACCATGCCCACCACGAAACCCTCCTCCTGCAGCTCGCGCACCACCACGAGTTTGTCCTCGGGCAGCACCTCGGCGCGCCACTCGTCGATTCCCAGCTCGTCCGCGACGACCTGGGCGATGTCGGGGTGGTCGCCGGTGAGCATGACGATCCGGCGAACCCCGCCGGCGCGCAACTCTTGCAAAACCTGAGTCGCCTCCGGCCGGACCTCGTCGCGCAGGCTGATCAGCCCCACCAGCGTGCCGTCGACGGCCAGCAGCAGCGGAATATCGGCCTGGTGGCGCAGCCTCTCCACCCACTCCGCGGCCTTCTTCGACACCTTGACGTGCTCGGCGCGCAACAGCGACGGGCTGCCCAGCAGCAGGGTTCGGCCGTCGGCCCAGGTCCGCATGCCCAGGCCCACCAGCACCTCGCACTCCTCATGCGGCGGGATGCTGATGCGGCGCTCCTCGGTGGAGCGGATCACCGCCTGGGCCAGCGGGTGGCGCGCATGGATCTCCGAGCTGGCGGCGTAGGCCAGCACCTGCTCGGGCTCCCAATCCTTATGCAGCGCAATAATATTGGTGACCACAGGCCGCCCAACGGTCAGCGTTCCGGTCTTGTCGAACACGAACGCGTCGACCCGGCCGGCCTGCTCGAGGTGCGAGCCGCCCTTGATCAGGATGCCGCGGCGCGCGCCGTTGCCGATCGCGGCGCTGATCGCGGTCGGGGTGGACAGGCCCACCGCGCACGGGCAGGCGACCAGCAGCATGGTCATCGCCCGGCGAACGTCCCCGGTGAACGCCAGCGTGATGGCCGAGACGAGGAACGAGGCGGGCACGAAACGGCGAGAGAAGTTCTCGCCGACGGTCTGGATCGGCGCCCGGTCGTGCCGGGCCTCCTCGACGCGGGTGATGATGCGCCCGATGGTGGTCTGGTTGCCCACGGCCTCGGCACGCACGACCAGGCGCCCACGCACCACCACCGAACCCGCGTGCACGCTGGCCCCGGCCGCGATGCTGACCGGCAGGTTCTCCCCGGTGATCGCGGACTGGTCGACAATGGCCTCGCCCTCGACCACTTCGCCGTCGACGGGGATGGCGACGTGATCATGGATGACGATCTCGTCGCCGACCTGCACGGTATCGGTGGGCACCTGGATTTCGCTGCCGTCATGCAGGCGGATCCAGGCGGTGTCCTGGCTGCCGCGCAGCAGCTCCGAGATGGCGCGCCGGGTCCGCCGCAACGTCAGATCCTGCAGGTACT
>JAQTVU010000244.1 GCA_028706695.1 Mycobacterium sp. | reverse complement strand
CGCCTACCTGTCGGGCAAGGAGAGCATCGCGATCCCCGCGGCGCGGCGTCCCACCGACCCGCGTCGGCAACTGACGGTCGTCGGCGCCCGCGAGCACAACCTGCGCGGCATCGACGTGTCGTTCCCGCTGGGGGTGTTGACCTCGGTGACGGGCGTATCCGGCTCGGGCAAGTCGACCCTGGTCAACGACATCCTGGCCGCGGTGCTGGCCAACCGGCTCAACGGCGCCCGTCAGGTGCCGGGGCGCCACACCCGAGTCACCGGGCTGGACCACCTGGACAAGCTGGTGCGGGTCGACCAGTCGCCGATCGGCCGCACGCCGCGCTCCAACCCGGCCACCTACACCGGGGTGTTCGACAAGATCCGCACCCTGTTCGCCGCCACCACCGAGGCCAAGGTCCGCGGGTATCAGCCCGGCCGGTTCTCGTTCAACGTCAAGGGCGGCCGCTGCGAGGCGTGCACCGGCGACGGCACCATCAAGATCGAAATGAATTTCCTGCCCGACGTGTATGTGCCCTGCGAGGTCTGCCACGGCGCCCGCTACAACCGGGAAACCCTCGAAGTGCACTACAAGGGCAAGACCATCGCCGAGGTGCTGGACATGTCGATCGAGGACGCCGCCGAGTTCTTCGAGCCGATCAGCGGCATTCACCGCTACCTGCGCACCTTGGTCGACGTCGGACTGGGATACGTCCGGCTCGGCCAGCCCGCGCCGACGCTGTCCGGTGGCGAGGCCCAGCGCGTCAAGCTGGCCGCGGAGTTGCAGAAGCGCTCCACCGGCCGCACCGTCTACATCCTCGACGAGCCCACCACCGGCCTGCATTTCGACGACATCCGCAAGCTGCTCAACGTCCTCAACGGCCTGGTCGACAAAGGCAATACGGTCATCGTCATCGAGCACAACCTCGACGTGATCAAAACGTCGGACTGGATCGTCGACATGGGGCCCGAGGGTGGCGCCGAGGGCGGAACCGTTGTCGCCGAGGGCACCCCGGAGGACATCGCCGTCGTGCCGGAGAGCTCCACCGGAAAGTTCCTCGCCGAGATCATCGGCGGCCGGTCGGCGGCCGACGTCCCGCGGTGCCCCGGCCGACGCCGCAAGGTCAGCGCCTGAGCCCTGGCGTTCCCGACACATAAGCGGTTGCGACGACACGCCGGTCCCGCCCGCGATGGTTTATATCTCGCACGCTCGGGTCGGCCGCGATGATCGGCTATTTTGCAGCGCCGCGGGAATGTTCGGCCGAAATGATGACCGGGGCGGTGGCCGTGGTGGGAGCGGACGTGCCGGGCAACGGGGTCCGCGGAATTCCCGGGGTGCCCAGCCGGCCGGCCAGCCAGGGCAGCGCGGCGGCGAAGGCTCGCGCCGCAAACGGCCAGTCGTGCTTGCCCGGCTGCGCCAGCACGGCGCAGTCGATCCCATGGGCGCGCCCCACCGCACACAGCGAGTAGGCGGCGGCGATCTGGTTGCCGGGGTCCGCGGCGGCCTGCCCGGCGGTCAGCCGGAACGCGCCCGCATCGGTCAGCGCCGCGTCACGGCGCGGTGCGGGCGGACCGTCGGAGGAGATCGCGAACCAGCCGGCCACGTCGCTGTACGGGCCGTGCCGTTTGACCACCAGGGTCGGGTCGAACGCCGCCCACGCGCCGGCATTGCCGCCGAAGAGCCGGGCGATGGTTTGGGCCTTGTTGCCCGCGTTCGGGTAGAAGTCGCCCGCGATGTCGACGAACGTGCTGAACATGTCGGGGTGCATGACCGTCAGATCGACGGCGCAGGTGCCGCCCATCGACCAACCGGCGACGGCCCAGCGGGACCGGTCAGGGCTGACACCGAACTTCGAAACCATATACGGCACAACGTCTTTGGTCAGATGGTCGGCGGCATTCCCGCGGACCCCGTTGACGCATTCGGTGTCGTTGTTGAACGCGCCGCCGGAGTCGGCGAACACCAGCACCGGAGCCTGGCCGTGGTGAGCGGCCGCGAAGTCGTCGACCGTCTTGACCGCGTTGCCCGCACGCATCCAGTCGGCGGGCGTGTTGAACTGCCCACCGATCATCATCACCGTCGGCAGCGGCGGTGGTGGGCTGCTGAAGAACCATCCAGGCGGCAGATAAACCAGCTCACCGCGGTGCTTGAAGTGCGACGCGTCGGAGGGGATCGCCACCGGCACCACGCTGCCGTGCGGTGGCCGCGTTCCGGTGGCGGCCATGGCGGTCACGGTCGCCTGGTCGGTTTGGTCGGGCAGCGGGCCGGAGGTGAGCTGATTCCACGCGGACTGCACCGTGGGGAAGTAGCCGACCCACAGGTTGAGCACCAACGCCGCACTGAGCAGGCACAACGGCACGGCGGCCAGCGCGGCGCCCCGCCGCCAGCGCCGGGCTCCGCGCCAGCCCAGGACCAGCACCGCCGCGGCCACGCCGGTCAGCGCGATCCAGACCCACAGCGCGGACGGCGCCGGCTCCGCGAACAGGCCGCGGTCGACGACGTACCAGTGCGTCACGTAGGCCAGGGCGCCACCGGCCAGGGCGGCCAGCGGCAGCCCCGCCATAAGCCAACGCCGCGACCGCCGGCCGACCGCGGCCGCCAGCAGGATGACGGCGACGACCTGGGTGGTTGCCGGAATCCAGCCGTGCATCAATGAGGTATGACTGGCCGGCAACTCCGCGATGGCAAAGGCCGTCGAGGCTGTCACATGGTTCATTGTGATCCATTGTTAACCGAGCCGGAACATGTTTGCCCGATGTTCGCGGTGGATCGGCTGGAATCGCCGGACCGCACATCAATGGGGCTTAGCCAGCGGGAAGGGCAGCGTCTCGCGGATGCTTCGGCCGGTGATCAGCATGACAACGCGGTCGATTCCCACCCCGAGCCCGCCGGTGGGCGGCATCGCGTACTCCATGGCTTGCAGGAAATCTTCGTCGAGCTGCATGGCTTCCGGATCTCCGCCCGCGGCCAACAGCGACTGCTGCTGCAGGCGGCGTCGTTGTTCCACCGGGTCGGTCAGCTCGCTGTAGGCGGTGCCCAGCTCGACGCCCCAGGCCACCAGGTCCCACCGCTCGGCGACGCCGCGCTGACTGCGGTGCGGCCGGGTCAACGGCGACACCGACGTCGGGAAGTCGATGTAGAACGTGGGTTGCCCGGTGCGGTCCTCGACCAAGTGCTCGTACAACTCGAGCACCACCGCCCCGGCATCCCACTGAGGCCGGCACGGAATGTGCGCGGCGTCGCACAACCTGCGCAGGGTGGCCAGCGAGGTGTCGGGGTCGATGCGTTCGCCGAGCGCCTCCGACACCGCGTCATAGACGGTCTTGACCGGCCAGGTACCGGAGATGTCGACCGGTTCGAGGCGTCCGTCGGCGCGGGGCCGCAGCACGACCTGTTCACCGTGAGCGGCCCGGGCGGCGTTCTGGATGAGCTCGCGGCAGCCGTCGATCCACACCGTGTAGTCGGCGTGCGCCTGGTAGGCCTCCAGCAGGGTGAACTCCGGGTTGTGGCTGAAGTCGACGCCCTCGTTGCGGAACGCCCGGCCCAGTTCGAACACCCGCTCCACGCCCCCGACGCATAACCGCTTCAGGTACAGTTCCGGCGCGATGCGCAAGAACAGGTCCATGTCATAGGTGTTGATGTGGGTGACGAAGGGCCGGGCGGTGGCGCCGCCGTGGATCTGCTGCAGGATCGGGGTCTCGACTTCGATGAATCCCTTGGCAAAGAGCGTCTCGCGCACGGAGCGCACCACGTTGCTGCGGGCCTTGATCAGCTCACGTGATTCGGGATTGACCGCCAGGTCGACGTAGCGGATGCGCACCCGCGCCTCCGGATCGGTCAGCCCCTTCCACTTGTTCGGCAGCGGCCGCAGGCATTTGCCGGTCATCCGCCAGTGCCGCACGATCAGCGAGCGGGTGCCGTTCTTGGAAAAACCCATGTGCCCGGTCATCTCGACGAGGTCGCCGAGGTCGATGGCGCGCCGGAAATCGGCGGTGCGGCCCTGGTCCATGCGTGAATTGTCCAGCAGCACTTGGATTTCACCCGACCAGTCGCGCAGTTGGGCGAACAGCACGCCGCCGAAGTCGCGTATCCGCAATATCCGGCCGGACACCGTGATCGTCTCCTGGTCGTCGGCGTCCGGCGCGGCGCCGATCGGGTGGCTGGGCGGCGACCCTACCGGATAGGGATCAATGCCGTTGCGCCGCAACATTTCCAGCTTGGCGAGGCGGACCCGTACCTGTTCGGGCAGACGGGAGCGTCGCTGCTCGGCATCGAGGTCGCCGGGGCCGAGCCCGCTGACGTCGGGCGCCGACCCGTCGGGGTGCAGCAGCCCCGACTCGACCAGCCGGGCCGGTACGGCGGGGTGGTGGCCGGTGTGCGGCTTTTCGCGCCGGCTGAATGGCAACACCAGGAATCCTTCGGCGATCACCGATGCGACACCGACGCGGGGGATCAACCGGGCGTCCTCGTAGCAGGCGTAGCGCGGAACCCATTCGGGTTGGTACTTCATGTTCGAGCGGTACAGCGTTTCCAGCTGCCACCACCGGGAGAAGAACAGCAGCAGGCCACGCCAGAGGCGGGCAACCGGACCGGCGCCCAGCTGGGCGCCCTGCTCGAACGCGGACCGGAACATCGCGAAATTGAGTGAGATGCGGGTGATGCCGAGCTGGTCGCCGTTGAGGGCCAGCTCGCTGACCATGAGTTCGATCGTGCCGTTGGGGGACTGCGGGGAACGCCGCATCAGATCCAGCGAGACGCCGGTGGTGCCCCACGGGACCAGCGACAGCATCGCGACGACCGCGCCGTCGCGGTCTATCGCCTCGACCAGCAGGCAGTCGCCGTCGGCGGGATCGCCGAGCCGGCCCAGTGCCATCGAAAATCCGCGTTCGGATTGGGTGTCGCGCCAGGCATTGGCGCGTGCGATGGTGTCCGCCATGTCGTCGACGGGGACGTCACGGTGGCGCCGGATGCGCACGGTCAGCCCGGCTCGACGCGCCCGGGTCACGGCCTGCCGGACGCCGCGCATTTCCGGCCCGGACAGTCGGAAATCGGCCGTCCGCAAGATGGCCTCGTCGCCCAGCTCCAGGGCGTTGAGCCCGGCCCCGCGAAATGCCCGGGCCCCCTGCGAACTGGCGCCCATGACCCCCGGCGCCCAGCCGTAGGTCTTGCACAGCGCCAACCAGGCGTCGATG
>JAQTVU010000243.1 GCA_028706695.1 Mycobacterium sp. | reverse complement strand
CGGCCGTGACTACATCTCCGCCCGAAGGTTGGTTTGCGCCATCCTTCTGCTGTAGCTACAACCGGCGATCAGCTGCTTTCCTGACCTCGAGTAACAGGTCAGAGAGGGTCTGCGTATCGGCGCGACTCGTTGACCACCCGCTGCTCACGCTCCACCGCTGCCGGTATTGGCGTGGGTGTGTGCCGATGCTCGTCGGGGATGTCTGATGGGCGCTCAGGTAGATCGTCTTCGACCGGAAAGCCGCACCACAGGATCGCCGAGGGATCATCTGGCCAGTCGCTCGCACACCCCTCTTCTATGTCGAGCAGGTAGTAACCTGACGAGGACGCTATATGTACGTATAGTTTGGTAATATGTACAGCATGTCTGTAAAGAGGACCACAATCGAGCTTGACGAAGATCTCGTACAAGCCGCCCAGGCCATCACCGGGGAAACCTTGCGGGCAACTGTCGAGCGCGCACTCCGTCAACTGGTGGCCCGGGCCGAGGACTCCGCGGCGGCGCGGCGCGGACGGATCGTCGAGCACATCGCGCACGCCGGCAATCACATAGACGTAGATGTGCTGCTGTCGGATGAAGCATGGCGATGACGACGTGGATTCTCGACAAGAGTGCTCACGTGCGACTCCTCGCCGGCGAGACGCCTCCAGCGGGCATCGATCTAGCCGACCTCGCTATCTGTGATATCGGCGAACTCGAATGGTTATATTCGGCCCGGTCGGCGACAGACTACGACAACCAGCAAACGTCGTTGCGCGCCTACCATGCGCTTCGCGCGCCCGCGGACATCTTCGAGCGAGTTCGCCGGCTTCAGCGCGACCTAGCCCACCACCGCGGCATGTGGCACCGAACGCCGATCCCCGACCTCTTCATCGCCGAAACTGCGATCCACCACGAGGCCGGCGTGTTGCACCGGGACCGCGACTACAAGCGGATAGCGGCTGTTCGGCCAGGCTTCCAAGTACTGGAGCTGTCGTGACCTGCCAAGCGGGATTGAATCCCATTGGGCGATGAGCTTTCGGCTTTGGACTGGATTGTGCGCAAACAGTCTGCCAGTACTGTGAAGTAGCCGAAGTCGGCGACGCGCAGCTCCGAAGGCGTTGGCCAGTCCGCGCCGGCCATCAGCGCGCCAGCTCGCGGAACCGCGCGGCGTTACCCCTCCTCGGTGTCGAGATACACCGTTGCCGCCTTGGTGTAGTCCGCGCCGCGGGCGCCGATTCGCTGCCCCATGGAAGGAACGTCGACGCCCGACGCCGCCGCGGCCCTAATGACCGTGGCGGCCGACGACGCCCACCGGGACGTGGCCACCGATGGCGCCATGGCGTCGGCGCACAACTCCGCGCTGACCTTGTCACACCTGGCACCTAGCTGGTGCAGTCCAGCGACAGCACCTTCAGCCGCTCGCGGCCCGCGGAACTGTCGGCTGGCATGCATCGAAGTGTCACGATGCTGATCAGCGGCCAGACCGTTCTGTCACCGCGGCGAGCCGGTCGATACCAGTCGTTGCGCCGCCGCACCACCCGGGGCCACAACGCAGGCCTTTTGCGACTCTCCGGTCAACGTTGCGCCGCGCGACCGACACCCAGGTCACCGGCTCCATCTCACCGCCGCTGAACAGCGACTCGATGTAGCGCCCGGGGGATCGCTGACAGGACGACGGCACCAGATGCGCCCTTGGCTCATTGCGGTCATGACGCAACCGGGTTTGTCCAGCGTGCGCCCCGTCGAGTAGCCTCGTGGAGGTAAAATCGCGTTTTTGTCCCTACGACCCAACCTGTCCGGAGCAACCCACCACATGCCGAGTCCCGCCGTCACCTCGCCACAAGTAGCCGTCAACGACATCGGCTCCTCCGAGGACTTTCTCGCCGCTATCGATAGAACCATCAAATACTTCAACGATGGCGACATCGTCGAAGGCACCATTGTCAAGGTTGACCGGGACGAGGTCCTGCTCGACATCGGCTACAAAACCGAAGGGGTCATCCCCGCCCGCGAACTGTCCATCAAGCACGACGTCGACCCCAGCGAGGTCGTTTCCGTGGGCGATGAGGTCGAGGCCCTGGTTCTCACCAAGGAGGACAAAGAGGGCCGCCTGATCCTGTCCAAGAAGCGCGCGCAGTACGAGCGCGCCTGGGGCACCATCGAGGCGCTCAAGGAGAAGGACGAGGCCGTCAAGGGCACGGTCATCGAGGTCGTCAAGGGCGGCCTGATCCTCGACATCGGGTTGCGCGGCTTCCTGCCCGCCTCGCTGGTCGAGATGCGTCGCGTCCGTGACCTGCAGCCATACATCGGCAAGGAGATCGAAGCCAAGATCATCGAGCTGGACAAGAACCGCAACAACGTGGTGCTGTCGCGGCGGGCGTGGCTGGAGCAGACGCAGTCCGAGGTGCGCAGCGAGTTCCTCAACGCGCTGCAGAAGGGCACCGTCCGCAAGGGGGTCGTCTCGTCGATCGTCAACTTCGGCGCGTTCGTCGACCTCGGCGGTGTCGACGGTCTGGTGCACGTGTCCGAGCTGTCCTGGAAGCACATCGACCACCCGTCCGAGGTTGTCCAGGTCGGCGACGAGGTCACCGTCGAGGTGCTGGACGTCGACATGGACCGCGAGCGGGTCTCATTGTCGCTGAAAGCGACTCAGGAAGACCCGTGGCGGCACTTCGCCCGCACCCACGCCATCGGCCAGATCGTGCCGGGCAAGGTCACCAAGCTGGTTCCCTTCGGCGCGTTCGTCCGCGTCGAGGACGGCATCGAAGGGCTGGTCCACATCTCCGAGCTGGCCGAGCGCCACGTCGAGGTTCCCGACCAGGTGGTCTCCGTCGGCGACGACGCGATGGTCAAGGTCATCGACATCGACCTGGAGCGGCGTCGGATCTCGTTGTCGCTCAAGCAGGCCAACGAGGACTACACCGAGGAGTTCGACCCGGCGAAGTACGGCATGGCCGACAGCTACGACGAGCAGGGCAACTACATCTTCCCCGAAGGCTTCGACCCCGAGACCAACGAATGGCTCGAGGGCTACGAGAAGCAGCGCGCCGAGTGGGAGGCCCGCTACGCCGACGCCGAGCGTCAGCACAAGATGCACACCGCGCAGATGGAGAAATTCGCCGCCGCGGAGGCGGCCGGGCGCGGCGGCGGCGGCGACCAGGCGGGCGCCGGGTCCTCGGAGAAGTCCGCGGGCGGGTCGCTGGCCAGTGACGCCCAATTGGCCGCGCTGCGGGAAAAGCTGGCCGGCAACGCATAATCGCGTGCACTGATGTTGCGCGTCGGGTTGACCGGCGGTATCGGCGCCGGGAAATCGGCGGTGTCCGCCACCTTCGCGCAATGCGGGGCGATCATCGTCGACGGCGACGTCATCGCGCGCGAGGTGGTCCGGCCGGGAACCGAGGGACTGGCCTCTCTCGTCGCGGCGTTCGGCGGGGACATCCTGCTCCCCGACGGCTCCCTGGACCGAGCTGCGTTGGCGGCCAAGGCTTTTGCCGACGAAAAGGCGCGCAATGTGCTGAACGGGATCGTGCACCCGTTGGTCGGCAAGCGCCGCGCGGAGATCATCGCCTCGGTCTCCGAGGACGCCGTCGTGGTCGAAGACATTCCACTGCTGGTCGAAGCCGGGATGGCGCCGCTGTTCCCGTTGGTCGTCGTGGTGCACGCCGACGTCGAGGTGCGGGTGCGGCGGCTGGTCGAACAACGCGGCATGCCGGAGCAAGATGCCCGCGCCAGGATCGCCGCCCAGGCCGACGACGACCAGCGTCGCGCCGTGGCCGACGTCTGGCTGGACAACTCGGGCGGCCCGGCGGAGCTGACCCAAAAGGCCCGTGCCGTGTGGAACGATCGGATCTTGCCGTTTGCCCACAACATCAACGCCCGGCGGGTCGCGCGCGCGCCGGCGCGGCCGGTGCCGGCCGACCCCAGCTGGCCCGCCCAGGCCCGCCGAATCCGGGCCCGGCTGCAGAGCAGCTGCGGGCACCGGGCGCTGCGCGTCGACCACGTCGGATCGACGGCGTTCGCCTGGTGTCCCGCTTGGCGTGCCGAGGACGTCATCGACATGCAGGTCACCGTCGCCTCGCTTGCGGTGGCCGACGAACTCGCCGAGTCGTTGCTGTCCGCGGGGTATCCGCGTATCGAGGACATCACCGCCGACCCCGTGGCGGGGGAGACCCGCAGCACCCTTGACCGCTACGATCACAGTAGCGATCCGTCGTTGTGGCACAAGCGGTTTCATGCCTCGGCCGATCCCGGGCGGCCGACTAAGGTGCACATCCGGGTGGACGGTTGGCCCAATCAGCAGTTCGCCCTGTTGTTGGTCGACTGGCTGCAGGCCGACGCCGCTGCGCGCGACGAGTACCTGACCGTCAAGCGCGCCGCCGCGAGCCGCGGGAAGAACGAGGACTATGTCTTGGTCGAAGAACCCTGGTTCCTCGACGCCTACCGCCGGGCGTGGCAGTGGGCCGACGCGACCGGTTGGCGACCCTAGCGGGGTAGCGGCATCGACTCCGGTTCGTGCTGTGCACCGCCCGGTGTGTCTTTGCGTTTCATCAGCAGCCACGTTTCGCATTCGCCGGCCCGGATCCGGGTGAGGGCGTAGCCGCCGCGCAGCTTCTCGCCGTGCAAGCGGAAGGAAAGGTGGCCGCGTCGGAGGCACTCGCCCATGTCATGCCCGGTGGCGTTGGTGTAGGTGCCGCGATCCACGACCACGGCGCCGGAGTGCTCATCGGCGAGGGCGGCGGCGGTCGCCTCATCCAGCGCGTGGTCCTCGGTGCGGCGCGCCAGTCGCTTCACCGTGGGCTTGGCCGACGCGTCCTTGGGGATGGCCCACGACACCAGCACACCGTCGATCTCCAGGCGAAGGTCGTAGTGGTGGCCGCTGCCCGTGGGCCGATTCTGGATGATGAAGCAGGGCCCCCCGTCGCCGGCACGCCGATCAGCGCCGCGGGTCCGGCGCTTTCGCCGGTACGCGCTTAAGGGCATTTCGCTAAGGTACCCGCGCGCCCGGGACGGAAACCGCTCCACCGCCGGCATCACGCGAACGGGAATGCGGATCACCAGGGGGGCTGGCTCCAGGGCCGGGCCTAGGTGGCTGGTGTTTTTTGCGTGGCGTTGACCGGGTAATTGGGCGTGATCGGCGAGAATGGTTGGGTGAGTTTGGGTTTGGCGCCGAAGCAGGCGGATTTGTGGCGGTCGACGGTGGATTTCTGC